>NZ_JAMYJY010000009.1:0-64709 GCF_024136985.1 Haloferax sp. AB510 | reverse complement strand
CGGTCGCCCGAACGACGCCGGCGAGGTCGCGAACCCGTCGTTTCGGTGTCGAATCGACGAGGCGGCGACGCGCTCGCGCTCGGAGGCGGTTCACGAGGCGGCGGCCGACCGCCGGGAGCGCGTGGCAGGCGGCTTCTCGGTGGCCGGCGTCGGTACGGGAACGACGCACGAAGCCCGTCGCTGACGGTCTGGGCGGTGACATCGTCGCGGAGTGGCCCCGTGTTCGGATAAGAAGGTTCGGTCAGTCGGCCGCGTCGGCGGCCCGTCAGTCGTCCGAGAGCTGTTCGAGGACGCGCCGGGGCACCTCGCCTTCGAGCGCCTCGCGGTCGAGGTCCTCCGGCGGCTCGCCGGAGAACTCGATGGACGGCCCGGACGGCTCGGACGGGTCGGCCGAGTCCGACGCGCCGAGGTCGTCGAATCCGGGGTCGAACAGCCGCATGGCGGTCTGGATGGTCGTCCAGTCGTCGTCGCCGGCGGCGTCGCGGAGGCTCTTGGTCGGCGCGGCGAGGATCTGGCCGATGAGCGCGTCCGCGAGCGACTCGACCGTCTCGCGCTGTTCGTCGGTGAGGTCGCCCTGCGCTTCGAGCTTCGACAGCGCCGTCGACACCTCGCGGCGCTTGACGTGCTCTGCGGCCTCGTACATCGAACTGATGGCCTCGTCGGCGCGCTTGCGCTTGTAGGCGGCGAGCAGGCGGTCGAACTCCTCGTCTATCATCGTCTCGACCTCGCGGGCGGCGTGTTCTCGGCGCTCCGCGGTCCGGTCGGTCACCGTTTCGAGGTCGTCGATGTCGCGGACGCGGACGCCGTCGAGGTCGTCGGCGGCGGGGTCCACGTCGCGCGGTTGGGCGATGTCGATGAGCATCGTCTCGGAGGCGTCAACCAACTCCTCCGGCGTGACGACGTACTCGGGGCTGCTCGTGGCCGTGATGACGAGGTCGGCGTCGCGGAGGCGACCGCGGAGGTCGCCCAGTCCGGTTGCGGTCGAGACGCCCGGAACCTCGCGGGCGAGGTGGCGGGCGTTGGCGACCGTCCGGTTCGCGACGACAAGGTCGCCCACGTGACCGACGCGAGCGCTTCGTCGCGAGCGTGCCCATCTCGCCGGCCCCGACGACGAGGGCGTCGACCTCGCCGATGGGGGCGGCAAGTTCGGCCCGTGCGAGCCTGACGGCGGCGCTCCCGAGCGAGACGGCACCCTCGTTGATGGCCGTCTCCTCGCGGGCGCGTTCGCCGACGTGGACGGCCTTCATGAGCGCGTCTTCCAGCATCGGGCCGATGGCGTCCTGCTCGCGGGCGGCCTCGATGCCGGCTTTGACCTGTCCGAGAATCTGGTCCTCGCCGAGGACGAGCGATTCGAGCCCCGACGCCACCCGCATGAGGTGGCGGAGGGTCTCTTCGTGGTCCATGTGGCGGACGCTTCCGTCTCGAACGTCGGGAGCGAAGTCGTCGAGCGCGCGGCGGCCGTCGGTCGCGTCGTCGGTGACGACGTACGCCTCGGCGCGGTTACACGTCTGGAGCGAGAACGCCTCGGAGACGCCGTCGCAGGCGAGGAGTCGCTCGACGACGGTCTGAACGTCGTCGCTCGAAGCGGCTTCTATCTCGCGAACGCTGGCCCGGTCGTGGGCGACGCTTACACCGGAGATGACGCCCGAATCTCTCATGAATCACCTCGCTGTGTGTCTCGTATCACGCGCGCTGCCTCTTGGCGGGGGTTTGCATCGCCGGTACGTAAAGCCTTCCAAACTGACGGGTTTCGCACGACCGCGCGAATCGCATCACGGCGCTCTGTTGGTGACCGGTCGGACGCCTTGAGCTCCGCGCGAAGCTCCGCGGTCAGCGCGGCCATCTCGCCTGCTCCCTCCAACTCGGCTTCGACGCGCTCTCGGAGGTGCTTCGAGAGGGCGGGGCTCGCGCCGCCGGTCGTAATCGCGACCGACACGTCGCCGTCCTCGACGGTGGCCGGGACGACCACGCTCCCCGCGTCGCGCTCGCCGCTCCGGTCGGCCCGGTTGACCAGCGCGCCGGCCTCTCGGGCCGCCGCGACGACGGCGTCGTTCACCGCCTCGTCGTCGGTCGCCGCGACGACGAGCGCCGGAGTGAACCGCTCGACCCAGTCAGGAACCTCGTCGGGTGCGGGGGCCGCCCGAACGAGTTCTGAGTCACCGAAATCACGGTCGGCGAACTCGGGGCTGACGACGACGGTCCTCGCCTCGCGGGCGAACCGGCGGGCCTTCCGCGCGCCGACGGGGCCGCCTCCGAAGATGACGACCGTCTCGTCGGAGAGGTCGTGGACAAGCGGAATCATCTCACTCCGTGTTCGCCTCGGCTCGTTCGTCCAGTCTGATTCCCGTCTTCTTCAGGATGCGCGTCGAGAACAGGGTGTCCCAGTCGTCGTCACCCACGTCCCAGTAGTCGCCCATGACCTCGCGCACCTGTTCGATGCGGGCCTCGCTCTCCTCCTCGGAGCGGCCGTGGGTCATCGCGAAGAAGTTGTACGGCCAGACGCCCTCGTGTCGCGGCCGGCGGTAACAGTGGGTGACGAAGTCCAGCGAGGCGATTTCGGGGCCGACCTCCGTCACGAGGTCGTCGGGGACGTTCCAGACGGTCATCCCGTTTTCCGAGTAGCCGAGCGCGTAGTGGTTCGGGATGACGCCGACGCGGCGAACCTTCCCCTCAAGATTGAACCGCTTGATGGTCTCGACGACCCACGCCGGCTTCTGTCCGATGGCCTCGGCCACGTTGGCGTAGGGCGTCTCCGTAATCGGTAGGCCGCCCTGAATCTCCATGACGAGGTCGCGCTCGTCGGGCGTCAGGGTGCGCGCGTCTGTCGGCTCCACGTCGGGGCCGAGCTGCGAGAGGTCGAGGTCGCCGTCCGAGATGGGTCCGTCGAGGAGGAACTTCGCGCCGACGTGGAACTCGCGGCGCTTGGGCATGTTGTACGTCACTTGGCCCGTCTCGTCCTCGATGTCTCCGAGCACCTCGTCCACCCGCGACGCCTCGGCGACCGAGACGACGAACCACATGTTCAGGTGGGGATGCTCGCGCTCGTAGTTGTGCGCGACCTCGCGGTGGGCGTTCACCTGCTCGGCCACCTCGTCGAACCGCTCCGGTGGCGCGTGCATGGCGACGAGCGTCGCCGTGCCGCCGATTTCCTCGGCGTTGACGAGCGCGCCGAACCGGGAGAGAACGCCTTCCTCGTCGAGCGTCCGCACCCGCTCGCAGAGGTCGGCCGCCGACACGTCCACGCCCCGCTCGCGCAGTGCGGCCGCCGCGGGCTCGAAGGGACGTTCGACGACGGGGAAGCCGCCCTGGAAGGCGTTGACGATGGCGCGGTCGAGACGAGAGAGGTCCGCGTCCGCCTGTATCATGCGCGTCACTCGGGATGCGAGGCGGATAAACGCCTCGCTTGTTCTCACTGCGATGAACCGAGGCGAACGCCCGGCGAGCCGCCGGTGAACGGCCGACACGGGCGGGGCGAGTGCCCTCGCTCACGAAGTAAAAGAGGTGTCTCGTCGTCGGGTCGCCGCCGCGCTCAGGGAACCGGCGTGACGCGGTCGACGTCGTCGAGCGCTTCGAGGCCCTCGACGATGGCGTCGTGGTCGGCGATGGCTTCGTAGTAGAACACGAGGTCGAACGTGCCGTCGCGGACGAGCTGTTGGCACTCCCAGACGAACTCGTCGTCCTCGACCGAGAGCCCTTGGAACTGGTTGGACGAGAAGTCGGTGTCATCGTTGCCGGCGTAAATCCACGCGTCGCCCTTCCCCGCGTGCTCGGCGATGACTTCGTTGATTTCGACGGTCAACTCCTGCATCTCCAGGTCCTCGCGGCTGGTGAGGTCGGTGTGGACGATGGCCCCGACGAGTTCGATATCGCCGGGTTCGAGCAGCGCGAGGGTCCGCTGGTAGAGGTCCTCGTCGATGGTCTCGCTCATACCCGAGTCTTCTCGGGGAGGTACAAACGGATGGCGATTCGTCGCCCGGCGTGATGACCCGTCATTTTGTGGCAGCCTCCGGCCTCGGGACACCGTGTGACGGTGTAACCCACAAGACACATAGCCCCGGAATGCAACCGACGGTACATGTTCGGGTGGGTCCAACGCGGCTTTCGGCGCGCCTACGAGCGGGTGCTCGACCGGGAGATAGACGACGGACCGACCCACGTCGCCATCATCCAGGACGGCAACCGCCGGTACGCCCGGAAGAACGGCGACGACGCCCCCGACGGCCACAAGGCGGGCGCGCAGACGACCGAGGACGTGCTGACGTGGTGTGAGGAACTCGGCATCGAGGAACTGACGCTGTACACGTTCTCGACCGAGAACTTCGATCGGCCGGAACACGAGCGCCAGCCCCTCTTCGACCTCATTGAGGACAAGCTCTACGAGTTCGCCGACGCCGACCGCGTCCACGAGCGCGAGGTCGCCGTCCGCGCCATCGGCGAGGTCCACATGCTCCCCGACCGCGTCCGCGACGCCGTCGAGTACGCGGAGTCGCGGACCGCCGACTACGACAGCTTCACGCTCAACATCGCCCTCGCGTACGGCGGCCGGGCGGAACTCCTCGGGGCCGCACGCGACGTCTGTCGGGCGGTCGAGCGCGGCGACCTCTCGCCCGACGAGGTTGACGTGTCGGCGGTCGATCGCCGCCTGTCCAGAAAGCCCGTCCGCGACGTGGACCTCATCATCCGCCCCGGCGGCGACGAGCGCACCTCAAACTTCCTGCCGTGGCACGCCAACGGCAACGAGGCCGCCGTCTACTTCTGTGCGCCCTACTGGCCGGAGTTCTCGAAAGTCGACTTCCTGCGAGGCATCCGCACCTACGAGTCCAGAGAGCAGTCGTGGCAGCGCACCCGCACCGAGCGCGCCGTCACGCTCGTCCGGGCCGTCGCCGAAGTCGAGTTAGAGGACGCCCGCACCGTCGCGGGTCGCCTCCGCGAGCAACTCCCCTCGTCGGGGGCCGACGAGGTGTCCGCCGAGTTGGCCAAGCGGACCGACGAGACGGCCGACTGAGTCGGTCGCCCCGAGCTGTTTTCGCGGCTATTCGCCGCCCTGCGCAGCCCCGGCGTCGACGACGCGACCGTAGAACAGAATCGCGTCCGTCGGCCTGTCGCGGATGCAAAACAGGAACGGCCGGTCGAACCGGAGTTCGCCCCAACTCGGCGGCAGCGAACTTTCGACGACCACGCCCGTCGCCGCCGCCGCCTCCGTCCCCTCCTCGTCCACGGAGACGAACGACTTGTGGAACACCTCGTTGATGGCGAGGTTTGCCCCATCGCCCTCGGCCATTCCGCCGAAGTCTGCATCCGGGCCGAACGCGGCGGGCATCCCGAGATTCGACAGCGCCGCTGAGAGTTGGACCTTGGTCTCGAACTCGAACCGCGGGAGCACGACGTCCCCGATTCTCTCTTGCATTTCCTCGAAGACGCCGAACAGTCGGCTCGCGGTCAGACTCCGCTCGAACGACTCGAATTCGCCTTCGTCGGGAAGCAGTAGCACCATCGACACCTCCTGGCCCAGGTACGGGAGTTCGACGGCCTTCGCGTTCGGGAGGTCGGCGTAGTTCGCCTTGAGTTCCTGCCGCATGAGCGGCACGGTCGACTCGGACCCGTCCAGCGCGGTGAACGTCCCGTCTTCGGTGTCCTCGGAGTCGAACGTGTGCGCCCACTGCGCCATGAAATAGATGGCGTTGGTGAGCACGAGCACCGTGTCGGGTGTGACGGAGCCAGCCGGAAGCAGGTCCTCGATTCGACCCTCCGTCTGGTCGGCGACCCACTCGTTGATTCGTGCTCGCTCTCTGTCCGGGTCGCCGGCGAAGTCGGCCCGTCGAAGCCCCGCCCCGTAGTTCGATTCGAGGCGGTCGAGGAATGCGTCCGAGAACGCGAACCCCTCGCGGCCCCACAGCGCGTTCGCCACGGCCAGTCGGAAGGCGTCGGCTTCGCCGCCATCCCAGTCCCGAGTCGTCTCCCGCTCTTCGAGCGCCGCCCGTAGGTCCGCGAACGCCGGGTGAACGTCCTCCCCGAGCGTGTAGTTGAGCGTCGCTTCCATCTGTTCGCGAGTCGTCCCGCGAGCGCCCGCGTAGGTCATCGCCAACGCGACGGAGATGCTGTACGGCGAGAGGAACTGGTTGCCGCCCTGTTCGGATGCGACCTGTCGGTGCAGGTCGAGGGCGAACTCGGCGTTGCCGGCCGCGAGCGCGGCCAGTTGCTCGTCGTCCACGCTCGGTTCGCCGGTCGGCGGTTCGTCGTTCGGGGTCTCTGTCGGCGCGTCCGTGGTCGCCGTCGCGGTGGTCGTCGTCTCGGTCTCGGTCTCCGCGGCCGACTGCCCGTCGCCCGTACAGCCGGCTATCGTCGAGGCGGCGAGCGCCCCCGACAGTGCCAACATCTCGCGGCGGTTCATGTCGGAAGGTTCAGCGGTCTAACAATATATCTTCTGTACGCACAAACAGCCGTTTGAGAGACGGCGGCGAGTCACCCTACCGGCGAACCCGCCGCTGAAACGTCCGCCAGCAGAACCATCCCAGAAACGCGGCGCTCTGCCCGAGGACGATGGCGACGAACTCGGCTTCGTACCGCGGCCCCAACAGTAGCACCGCCCCGCCGTAGGCGGCGGTCGGAACCCACGCGCGCCAGCCCTCGTAGCGCGATTCGAGGAATAGCCACGGCGGGACGATAGTCACGCCGACGAGCGCCCACGACCAGTCTGGCTGGGCGGGCAGATTGAGCCAGAGGATGAGTAACAGCGAGAGCGCAAGGAGGACGTGCCCGTCTTCGAGCCACTCGCTGGGCGGGGGTGGCGGCGGGAGCAGGTCTGTTCTGTCGGTCGAGGTGGAGGGCATTGGGCTCGTGTTGCTACTCAATCAACATATTTGTGCGGTCAGGAGGGAGTGTCGGCGACGCGGCCGCGTCCAGCCACGGGATTCGCCCTACCGGCCGAACTTCTGTCGTACTCTTCGAGCACGACAGCGTTTGGCCGATTCGCTGACGCTCATCGGCCAATCCACCGTGCCAGCGACGCTGTCACGGGTTTGGCTTATCTGCCAAACCTCCTCTGACGGTCCTGATAGTCCCGCAACGCCCGCAGATAGTCCCGCTTCCTGAAGTCCCGCCAGTTCACGTCGGTGAAGTAGAGTTCCGCGTACACCGACTGCCAAATCATGAAGTCCGACAGGCGCTCCGCGCCCGTCTTGACCACGAAGTCGGGTTCATCGGGGAACACGAGCCGCTGTTCGATGTCCGCGGCGTCGATGTCGTCGGGGTCGAGCGCGCCCTCGTCGACCTCCGCGGCCAGCGACCGGACGACCGAGGCGAACTCGCGTTTCCCGCCGAGGCCGATGCTGACCTGCACCGGGGCGTCGGCGCGCTCGGTGTCGCCGGGCTCGCGGACCTCGACCCGCTGGGGCACGTCGAGGTCGCGGAGTTCGCGGGCGAGCGTCGGGACGACCGCCTCGTCGAGGACGCTCACGGAGATGGTGACGCGGTCGCTACCGAACTCGAACGCCCAGCCGACGAACGCTTCGAGCGTCTCGTACGCGCCCTGTTCCAGCAGGTCGCGCTCGGTGATGACGAGCGCCACGTGCTCGGGGGCGTCGGCGTCGTCGAGGCGGAATCGGAGGGCGAGGTAGGAGTCGTACAGTCCCACGGGAGTCGTTCTCGCGGCGATTCTCCTAACCCTTCGGGTTCGGCGTCGGTCCGCCCACCCCGCGGGATTGGCATCGGCCCGCGGACTCGCGGTGGTGCGGTCGTCGGTGATGTCGGGAGGGTTAAGTGCGAGTCGGGGATACCGAATGGTGTGACTTCCACGGTACGGCGAGCGGGCGGATTCGCGGTCGTCGGGACGTTGGCCCTCGCGGCCCCCAGTCTCGGCGCGGCCGCGTTCGCGCCCTTCGCCGCAGTCGCGCTCTTGGCGGCCTTCGTCGTCGACGACGGGCCCCTCTTCGAGCTGTTCGCGCGCCCCGGCGACCGGCAGGACGGCCGGCTCAACGGGCTCGCTGGGTTCGCGCTGGCCGCGACCGGCCTCGCCCTCTTGGCGACGGTCCCGCGCGTCACGATGCCGCTTTCGGTGTTCGCCGCCGCGGTGTTGACACTCGCCTACGGCAACCTCGGCGCGCGACTGGTGGATTCGAGAACGTCCGACGACTCGCTTCGCGCGGCGGGCTTCGTCGCGGCTGCGGTCCTCGCCGGCACCGCGGGACAGGCGGCAATCGCGTCGCTGACGGGTGACGCGATGCTTCTCGCCCGGTTCACCCTGCTCGCGGCCGTCGGCGGCCTCGTCGGTGCGGTGCTTCGGACGGCCCTCTACGAGCGCGACGACCCGCTCGTCATGCTCTCTATCGGCCTCGTCCTCTGGGGCGTCGAGGTGCTCGCGGGACCGGTGTCGCCGACGCAGACCGGCGTGGCGCTCGCCCTCACGGTCGCGCTCGGCTACGCGGCCTACGCCCTCGGCACGGCCTCCGTCGCCGGCATGATTACCGGCGTGCTCCTGCTTCTCTTCGCGGTCGTCTTCGGCGGCTTCGGCTGGGCGCTCGTGCTCGTCTCCTTCTTCGGCGTCGGCGCGCTCGCCACCAAGTTCCGCTACGACAGCAAGGCCGAACGCGGCGTCGCCGAGGACAACGACGGCGCTCGCGGGACCGGCAACGTCCTCGGCAACTCGGGCGTCTCGCTCGTCTCCGTCGTCGGCTACGCCGTGGCGCAGACACTCGGCTATCCGTTCGTCAGCGACCTGCTCGTGCTCGCGTTCGCCGGGTCGGCCGCCGCCGCGATGAGCGACACGCTCTCCAGCGAAATCGGCGGACTGTTCGACCAGCCGCGGCTCATCACCTCGCTCAAACCGGTTCCCGCCGGGACCGACGGCGCGGTCACGTGGCAAGGCGAAGTCGCCGGCGCGCTGGGCGCGGCCTTCGTGGCCGGCGTGAGCGTGCTGGTGCTTCCTCTACCGGCCCAGACGGCCGCCCTCGCGATTCTCGCCGGCGGACTCGTCGGAATGACGGTCGACAGTCTGCTCGGCGCGACGGTCGAGGGAGCCGGCCTCGGTAATCAGGCGGTCAACTTCCTCGCCACGTTCGCCGGCGCGCTGGGCGCGGTCCTCGTCTGGATTCCGCTGTGACGGAGGTGACTCGGCCGTGACGGGTGTCCGCCCTGCCCGCGACACCGACGTGCCGGCCGTCGAATCGCTCCAACGACTCGTCTCGCATCCCTCCCCCGACCTCCTGGACGCGTGGCCCGCCGTCGGGACACTTCTCGTCGCCGTCGACGCCGACGACCGGCCGGTCGGCTACCTGCTTGCCGTCGGCGCGCACCTGACCGAACTCGCGGTTTCCCCCGACCACCGGCGCGAGGGGCGCGCCACCGCGCTCGTCGAAGCGTACCAAGACTCCCGGCCAGCGTCAGACGCGCCGCTCACGTTGCTGGTCCATCCGGAGAACGACGGCGCGCGTGCCTGTTACGAGGCGCTCGGATTCCGCCGTGACGCCCGCATTCCGGACGCGTTCGACGGCGACGACGGGCTACGGTTCGTCCTCGAATCGAGCGAGGGCTGACCGTCTCGGCCGGCGTCGGGCCGCGTCCGGTCCTCAGTCGAGGAACTGGTCCGCGGTTCTGACGCGGACGCTGACGGGCTTTTTGACGTACTCGCCGCCGAGCGCGCCACGACGTGTCCGACGCCGCGCTGGGCCGCGATATCGACGAGTTTCTGGCTCGCCTCGCCGTCGACGACGACGAGCGCCGGGGCGGGGTCGGCGTACTCGACGGCGTCGTACACCTTCTCGACCGCGACCTCGTCGTCGATGCCGAGGTCGTCGTCCAAGAGGCGGGCCATGCCGCTCTCGTCGGCGATGACCTCGCGCACGTGGTCGGCGAGCGAGGGCCGCTGGTCGGTCGGTTCGACCGCCTCGGCGACGGCTTCGACCTCGGACTCGGTGAGCACCCCGCCGTTCGCGTCGGCGTCGGCATCGGCATCCGCGCTCGTTTCGGTGGGCTTTTCGACCGCGACGGTGCCCCCGCTGCCGCCCTCGGCGGGCGCTTCGCTGACCGCATCGGCCGATCTGTTCGCGGGGCCGTCTGCGGCTGGAGTCGACGACGCGTCAGTCGTCGGCGACTCCGTGCGAGGGTCCGTCGGAACGTCTCCCGTCCCGTTGGCGGCGGCGACGGCGGCCCGGAAGTCACCGTCGCCGTCGTCCGGGAGCGACGAGAGCGGGACCTTGTTCCTGAGAGCGCGGACGACCGACGCACGGTCGAGGTCCTCGACCGACCGGCCGTCGGGCGCGAAGGCGACGTAGTCCACGTCGCCGACTTGCGAGAGTTCGCGCAGGATGAGCTCGCCGCCGCGGTCGCCGTCGAGGAACGCTGTGACGGTCCGGTCTTGGGTGAGCCCCGCGACCGCGTCGGGGACGTTCGTCCCCTCGACTGCGACGGCGTTTTTGATGCCGTAGCGGAGGAGCGTGAGGACGTCGGCGCGCCCCTCGACGACGATGATGGCGTCCGAGTCGGCGACGCGAGGGCCGGCCGGGAGGCCCTTGTACTCGGTGATGTCCTCGACGCGGACGCTCTCTTTGACCGCTTCGAGGATCTCGGTCGAGCTCATCACGGTGTCGTCGAACGACTCCGAGAGGAGTTCCTTGGCGCGCTCGACGACCATCCGTCGCTTGGCCTCGCGCACGTCCTCGATGTTCGTGACCTCGATGACGGCCTGACAGGGGCCGACGCGGGTCAGCGTCTCCAGCGAGGCCGCGAGGATGGCCGTCTCGACCTTGTCGAGGCTGCTGGCGATGGTCATCTGGCCGAACGAGTGGCCGTTTTCCGAGTCTATCTGTACGTCTATCCGACCGACCTTGGAGGACTGTTGGAGGTCGCGGAGGTCGAGTTCGTCGCCGAGGAGGCCCTCGGTCTGGCCGAAGACGGCCCCGACGACGTCGCTCCGTTCGACGACCCCGTCGGCGGAGATGGAAGCGTGAATGAGATATTTTGCAGTGTCGTCCATTGGTGAAGTCACCCCGTTGGGGGTGGTGATGTGATGATTGTGATGCTGTCATGGGCCGGACCCACGAACGTCATTATATAAGTTGCGCCCGAGGGAAATATCTATCGTGGCCGACGATTCGAACGCTCGCGGACCGTTCGACTCCGACTCCGTGTCCCGCGAAACGCCGACGAATCGTCGCTCTCCCGCCGTTTTGTCCGACCGTGTAATTTGTCACGCCCCCTCGTCGGTTCGGTGCACCGAGACGAACTCGCCGGCGTCCCGGCAGAACGCCGCCGGGTCCTCGGGGAAGTCGTGTTCGGCGACGGCCCATTCGACGAACCCGTCGCGGGCGGCTGCGAGACAGCGGTCGATGTCGAGTTCTCCCTCGCCGAGCGACACGGGTCGGCCGCCGCGCTCCGCGTCGGCGTCGCAGACGACGTCCTTCAGGTGGACGACCGGGGTCCGATCGGCGTAGCGGTCGAGGTACGCGACGGGGTCGTAGCCGGCGGCGAGAACCCACGCGAGGTCGAGTTCGAAACCGACGCCGGACTCCTCGGCCAACCGGTCGAGCGCGGGTTCGCCTTCGACCGTGACGAACTCGTGGTCGTGGTTGTGGTAGAGCAGTCTGATGCCCCGGTCGTCGCACTTCGCGGTCAGGTCGTCCAGTCGGTGTGCGGTCTCGTCTACCGCGTCGGCGTCGGCGAACGCCTCGGGCGGCAGATACGGCACCACGAGCGTCTCGACGCCGAGCGCGCCGTATCGCTCGCAGACCGCGTCGAGGTCGGCTTCGAGGTCCTCGATGGGGACGTGGGCCGCGGGCGCACCGACCCCGGTCTCGTCGAGGGCCGCGCGGACCGACGCCGCGTCGTCGACGCCCGCGAACTCCACGCCGTCGAAGCCGGCGTCCGCGGCGCGGCGGACGAGCGCCGACGTCGGTTCGTCGAGGTCGCGAAGCGAGTAGAGCTGAATACCGAAGTCCATGTCTCCACGGTCGCACGCGCCGCTGGAAACTGTTCCGGCGGTCGATTCACCCGCGGACGACCCACCTTCCGCGTCGGCGCTGCCGTGTGCGCGTCCGTGGGTGGTTCCTGTCGTTCGACCGCACCTGTTGAAGAAAATAGTTCTTCAATGAGGGGCAACGTAGGTCGATAGAGTAAGATTTACGCCTCATTGTCGATTATCATTCCTACGAATGACGCGAGTGCGCATCGACTACCGCTGGGTTGCCGTCTTCGCAATCCTCGTGACGTTCGCCGTTCCGTGGTTCCTCTGGGGCGACAGCAGGGTCTTCGCCGGCTTGCCGCTGTGGCTCTGGTGGCACATCGGCTGGATGGGGCTGACCGCAGTCGTCTTCCACCTGTTCACCCGGACGGCGTGGGACCGCGGTATCGTCGGGGAGGGTCGCTGATGGTCTCGGCGCTCGGTATCCAACTCGGCGTCGTCGGCGCGTACCTCGTGGTCGCGCTCGCGGTCGGCCTCCTCGCCTACCGCCTGACCAGCCGCGACGCCGAGGACTACTACCTCGCCGGTCGCTCCATCGGGACCGTCGTTCTCCTGTTTACGACCTTCGCGACGCTGCTCTCTGCCTTCACGTTCTTCGGCGGCCCCGACCTCGCCTACCGTGCCGGCCCCGAGTGGATTCTCGTGATGGGCGTCATGGACGGCGTGTTGTTCGCCATCCTCTGGTACGTCGTCGGCTACAAGCAGTGGCTCGTCGGCCGCGCCCACGGCTACGTCACCCTCGGCGAGATGCTCGGCGACCGCTTCGGTTCGACCCGCCTGCGCGCCGTCGTCGCCGGTATCAGCCTGTTTTGGCTGTTCCCGTACGTGATGCTCCAGCAGATGGGCGCGGGCGAGGCCATCGTCGGCCTGACGAACGGAATCGTCCCGTACTGGGCCGGCGCGGCTGGCATCACGGTGTTCATGATTGCCTACGTCGTCATCGCGGGCCTCCGGGGCGTCGCGTGGACTGACACCCTCCAGGGGCTGTTCATGCTCGGCGTCGTCTGGCTCGCGGTCGGCTGGGTCGCCACCGCGGCCGGCGGCCCCACGGCGCTGTCGAACGCCCTCGCGACCAACAAACCCGAGTTCCTCGCCCTCGGCGGCGGCCTCTACTCGCCGCAGTTCATCATCTCGTCGGCCGTCACCATCGCCTTCGGCGTGGCGATGTTCCCGCAGATAAACCAGCGCTTCTTCGTCGCCAAGTCGGGCGCGGTCCTCAAGCGCTCGTTCGCCCTGTGGCCCGTCCTCGTCGTCCTGCTGTTCGTGCCCGCGTTCATCCTCGGCACGTGGGCCGCCGGCCTCGGTATCACCGTGCCCGAGGGCGCGAACGTCCTTCCCGTCCTCCTCAACGAGTACACGCCGGTGTGGTTCGCCGCGCTCGTCATCGCCGGCGCGATGGCCGCGATGATGTCGTCGTCGGACTCGATGCTCCTCTCGGGGTCGTCGTACTTCACCCGCGACCTCTACCGGCCGTTCGTCAACCCCGACGCGAGCGAGGCCCGCGAGGCGTGGCTGGCCCGTATCGGCGTCGCCCTGTTCGCCACGCTCACCTTCGTCGCCAGCCTGTTCCGCCCCGGCACGCTCGTCTCGGTCGGCGACACCGCCTTCGGCGGGTTCGCCCAGATGGCGCTGCCAGTCATCGTCGCGCTCTACTGGACAAAGACGACCCGGACAGGCATGTTCGCCGGCATCCTCGGCTCGCAGGCGTTCTACCTCGCACACGTGTTCGTTCCGGCAATCGAAGTCGGGTCGATGACGCTGTTCGGCGCGACCTACCTCACGTGGGACTACGCCCTCTGGGGAATGGCGCTGTCCGCGGTCCTGACCGTCGGCGTCTCCGCGATGACCGCTGCCGCGCCCGAGGAGAACCAGTCCCGCTTCACCGACGGCCTCCGGGCCGACTGAACCGTCGGCGCTGTCTCTCCCGTCGGTTTTCGTCACCGCAACGAAGCTTAACCCCCTGCAGGTGTAACCTACAGTCCATGCCCGAAGAAGTGCTCTTCAAATCCGAGAACCGACAGGCGCGAGCGGAAATCGCGTCGTATCTCCGAACCGTCGCCGACAAGCTCGACGCGGACGAACCGATTACGCTGAAGTCCGGCGACCAGACGGTCACGATGGAGCCGCCCGCGTCGCCGACGTTCGAGGTGAAAGCGGAACGCGAGGGCCCCGCTGGCGGTCCCTACGAACTGAGCATCGAGTTCGAACTGGAGTGGGACGAGGGCGCGGACGACGGAGCCGACGCCGGCGGCCTCGAAATCGAGTGAGGCGCTCGCAGCGGTCGCGCCCCGGGCCGAGTGGGGTCGGCACGACGAACCGCGCCGACCGCTCAATACAGTTACTCTTTTGACACCGCCGCGAGTCGTTGGTGACTCATGCAGATTCGACCGCTTCGGGCCGACGAGGTGGACGCGCTGGTTGACGACCTGTGGCTCCCGTTCGCCGAGGAGATGGGTGACATCGACGACTACGACGCGCTGGCCGAGGACGCGGACGTGCGGGCCGAGGCGCTCGACTACCGGACCGAGCAGGTGGACGCGGAGGACACCCGGACGTTCGTCGCCGTCGCGGCCGCGGAGGAGTCGGCCTCGGGGCCGAACCCCGACGAGGGATCGCTTGCCGGCTACGTCACGGTCGTCGACTCCGAGTCGCCGCCGGTGTTCGCTCGCGGGTCGGTCGCCAAGGTGAAAGACTTCTACGTCGCACCCGCGACGCGGGGCGAGGGTGTCGGCACAGCTCTCCTCGAACGGGCCCACGAGTGGGGCCGCGACCGCGGGTGCGAGCGGACCGCGCTGAGTGTCCACGCCGATAACGACGCCGCCCGGTCGTGTTACGAGTCGATGGGGTACGAGACGCGGTACCTGAAACTCGACCGCCCGCTCTGAGAGCGGGGACGACGGTGGCTTCGCGGATGACGACAAGGGTCGTCGCCCGCCGTTTCGGGGGTCGAGTTCGGCCCCCGAACCCGAACTCTCAAAGTCGCTGACTCCAATTGACGCGCATGAACGAGTCGGGTCACCAAGTGCTCATGGAGCAGGACGTGCTCCGCCGCCGCTCGACGACGGCGACCTCCCCGACTGGGCGAGAAAGCACTACGAGACGTTCCGCGAGACGATGCTCGGCGACCGCGACGGCGCGCCGTTCCCGTGTTACTTCGGCATCGAGTCCGAGCGAAACGGCGACGCCCTCTACACCTTCGTCGACTCGATGACCGACAAGGACGCGCTGTTGGCGCTCCGCGACACACTCCTCGAATATCTCGACGTCTACCCGGATTACTCCGAGGCGTGCTCGCTCGTCGCGTTCTTCAAGCCGCCGGCGGAGGACCTCGCCGAGGCCGACTACCACGAACACCTCTGGCACGTCCTCCAGTTCCTCCACGTCAACGACCCCGAGCCGTGGCCGGCGGACATCCCGACCGACCCCGACGACCCGAAGTGGGAGTTTTCCTTCGGCGGCGAACCCATGTTCCCGACGACCCGCGCACCGTTCTACGACGAGCGCGTCAGTCGCTACTGCCCGTGGGGGCTCGAAATCACCTTCCAGCCGCGCGCGCTGTTCGACGGCATCACCGCCGACACCGAGGCCGGCCAGAAGGCCCGCGAAGTCATCCAGAACCGCATCGAGGAGTACGACAGCGTCTGCCCGCACGCCGACCTCGGCGACTGGGGCGTCGAAGGCGACCGCGAGTGGCCGCAGTACATGTTCTCGTCCGACGAGTCCCAAGCGCCCGACGAGTGTCCGATTCGCATCACGCGCGAGCATCCGAAGGTGCCGATGACTCCGGCGGACGACTGATGACGAGGACCATTTCGAGGGCCGGCCGATGACCGCCGCCGACCTCCCCGACGACGCCGTCCTCGTCTGTATCGACATGCAGGTCGGCTTCGACGACCCGGCGTGGGGCGACCGCAACAACCCCGAGATGGAGGCGCGCGTCGCCGATCTGCTCGCGGCGTGGCGCGCGGCCGACCGCCCGGTGGTCCACGTCCGCCACGACTCCACCGAACCCGATTCGCCGCTCCGGAGCGACGGCGAGGGCTTCGCGTGGAAGCCCGAGGCGGAACCCGCCGACGGCGAACCGGTGTTCACGAAGCGCGTCAACAGCGGCTTCATCGGGACCGACCTCGAAGCGTGGCTCCGCGAGCGCGACTGCTCGACGCTCGTCGTCTGCGGTCTCACGACCGACCACTGCGTCTCGACGACCACCCGGATGGCCGAGAACCTCGGCTTCGACGTGTATCTCCCCGCTGACGCGACCGCGACGTTCGACCGCGAGGGCCACGACGGCGAGCGCTTTTCGGCCGACGAGATGCACCGCACCGCGCTGGCGCACCTGAACCGGGAGTTCGCAACCGTCGTTTCCGCGGCCGACCTGTCGATGACGCGGTAAGCGGTCTGCTGACTGTCGGCCGTCGCCGGTCGCCATCGTCGCCCGCGAAGATGTAGGTGGTTTTTCACGTCTGCACCGAGACCGGCGCACATGGACCGTCGATTTCTCTCCGTCATCGGGGTGTTCGACCTGCTCATCGCGGGCGGCCTCGCGTTTCTCGGTGCGTTCGCTCACCCACTTTCGTTCGCCCGGTTCGCGCTGTTTACCGCCGCCGGCGTGCTGTTGGTCGTCGCGGGTGTCCGCGAGTCGGTCGCGCTCGGGTCGACGACGCTCCGGTGGCACGTCGTCGCGGGCGCGGGCTACGTCTGCTTCGGGTTGGCCATACTCGTGAACGGCCTCTCGTCTGTCCTCGACGCCCACGGCGACGCCCTCTTCGGCGGCCTGTTCGCGCTCCTGCTCGCCCCCGTGATGCTGTTCATGGGTGTCGATTACCTCCGCGGCGGCGTCCATTTCGATCTCTCGACGTTCGAGTGACCGTGGGGTTCGCCCGCGGCCGCACGTAACCTAATTAGATTTCTCAAGACTACCACCGTTCCGGTTCCCGGTTACGCAAATACATTTCCCCGTCGACGCGGAATCACCATCCAAATGGGCGTCTCCTTCCCGTACGGCGACGAACTCGCGGTGGGCTTCGAGTGGCACGAGTTCACCGGCGCGGTAGGAGATTCGGTTACGGTTCTTCCGATCGTCGTCGCCGTCGCCCGCCTGACCGACCTCTCGCTGGCCGTCGTGCTCGTCTGGTTCGGCGTGTTTCAGGTCGTCTGGGGGCTGTACTACGCGGCCCCGCTGTCGGTCGAACCGATGAAAGCACTGGCCGCGCTCGTCCTCGCCGAGACGGTCACGACCGGCGAGGCGCTCCTCGCCGGGTTCGGCCTCGGCGTCGTCCTCCTCGCTATCGGTCGCACCCGCTCGCTCGGTCGCGTGAGTCGCTATATCGGCGCGCCGGTCGTCCGCGGCGTCCAGTTCGGCGTCGCGCTCGTCCTCCTCTCGACGGGTCTCGAACTCGGCGCGGGTGACCTCCCGCTCGCCGGTCTTGCGGTCGCCGTCGCCGCCGTCGCCCTCCTCACCAGACGCTCGAACGTGAGCGCCCTCGCGGTCCTCGCGGTCGGTGGCGCGGTCGCCTTCGCCGACGTGGGACACCTGTCGCTCACCGTCCCGTCGGTCGGCAACGCCCGACTGCTCTCGCTCGACAACCTCTCGTTTTCGGCCGCCGAGGCCGCGGTCGCCCAGTTGGCGATGACCGTCGGCAACGCCGCGCTCGCCACGTCAGTCCTGCTCGCGGACTACTTCGACCGCGACATCTCCGCCGACGAACTCGCCACCAGCATGGGCGCGATGAACCTCCTCGCGGTCCCCTTCGGCGGGTTTCCCATGTGCCACGGCAGCGGCGGCGTCGCCGGCAAGTACGCCTTCGGCGCGCGGACCGCCGGCGCGAACGTGATTCTCGGCGTCGGTTACGTCCTCGTCGCCCTGTTCGCCGCGAACGTGGTCGCCGCCTACCCGGTCGCCATGCTCGGCGTCATCCTGGCGATTATCGGCCTGCAACTGGCGCGGACGAGTCTGACCAGTCTGACCCGCGCGGACGGCTACCCCCTCGTGGTCGCTATCGGCGTCGTCGGTGTCGCGGTGAATCTGGGCGTCGCGTTCGTCGGCGGCGTGGTGGCGTGGGTGGTGTGGGAGCGCTGGGGGCGTGCGGTGTGGGACGGGATGTGATAGTCGGGTCAGTTGGTCGGTTTCATAACCAACCCCTCCCACGTACCACGTATGCAGACGCACATCGTTCCCGTCGGGTTCGACTACGACCGACTCATCGCGCCGCTCATCCGCGATCAGTTGGACGTGGACCGCGTCATCCTCCTCGAGGGGGCCGTCGGGAGCGAGGCGAACGTCGAGTACTCGCGGAACCTCTCGGGCAAACTCGGCAAGGACTTCGAGAACCTCCTCGGCGCGGAGACCGAGCGCGTCATCGTCGACGACGTGTACGACTACGACGCGGCGTTCGAGCAGGCATACGACCTCATCAACGCCGAACTCGACGCCGATGACGAACTCCGCGGCGACGACGACGAACCCGGCGAGGTGTGGGTCAACGTGAGCGCGATGCCCCGGCCGGTCTCCTTTGCCTTCGCCACCGCCGCCCACTCCATCATGGTCGAGCGACAGGCCGACCGCGAGCGCATCCACACCTACTACACGGCCCCCGAGAAGTACCTCGAAACCGAACTCGCCGAGGAGCTGCGAACCGAGCGCGCGCTCCTGCAGGACCTCCTCGAATCCGGCGAAATCGACGCCGACCGCATCCGCGAGCGTCTCGACGCCACCTCCGACCTGCTGTCGGAGTTCGACGAGCGCGGCACGACCATCGGCGCGAAGCAGATTGACGGCCGCCACATCGTCGAACTCCCGGTGGCCTCCTTCTCCAACGTCAAGCCGTTCGAGGAGGTCATCCTGTTCAAACTCGGCGAACACGGCGAGTTCGGGTCTGTCTCCGAACTCGCGGAGGCACTCGCCCGCGAGATGAACGAGGAGTACACCGACTCCTTCCGGTCGAAGGTCATCTACAACGTCGACCGCCTCGGCCCCGGCGGCAAGGGCTACATCGAACAGGAGGAACGCGGGAAGTCTTACCGGACGCGCCTCTCCCGAATCGGCCAGCTGTGGGTCCGCGCCCACGCCGACAGCGACGAATTTCGGACGAACGACGACTGAACTGACGCAGCGGGTGACCGTGGAGAACCCGATTCGGGCCGACTCGCCCGGACGCCACGGTCGTTGCGGCGGTGCCCGACTGACAATAGTTTGATATCTTCTTTTGTAAGTTTCCCCAGAGATAGATCGATTGGGAAACTGTCTGACAATTGTATCAGAATATTCTGGTAAATACTCAAGAACGATTATCCGCTCTGGCGTGCTATCTTCTAGCACCCATGCCGCTATACATGGACGTACACCGGAACGTAGAGGGAAGTGCGAAAGACGTCGCCGAAGCCCACCGTGCAGACCTCGAGACGCAGGACAAGTACGGGGTGAACTACAAGCACTACTGGGTAGACGAGACGGACGGCGCGGTCTTCTGCCTCTTCGAGGCACCAAACAAAGAGGCCGGGGCGAAAGTCCACGAAGAGGCCCACGGCCTCGTCGCCGACGAGATATTCGAAGTGCAGCAAGGCGAGTAAGCGCGGCAAGCGCACCCCTCGGCGCGTCTTTTGTGCGGTCGGGTTTCGGTTCTTAGAAGTCTATACCTGACGGGTCATCGCCCGGTTCGAGCGGGCTCGTCGGCAGGCTCGCCGGCGGGTCGGGGAGGTTGTACTCGCGGGGGGCCACGTCGTTCGGGCCGTCGGGGTAGAACACCGACGCGAGCAGTTGGATGTGGTCGCGACCCACGTCGAGTTCGAACTGCCCGCCGCCGTACAGCGACATCCCGCGGTCGTCGGCGTACTCGATGGTGTCGAACAGCGACTCGACCGTGCCGAACCGCGAGGGTTTGATATTCAGCCACGACGGCTCAAACGGCAGGTTTTCGACGGATTCGACGCCGGTAATTGGCGCGTCCCACGAGACGCGGTTTTCGTGGCCGTCGAACAGCGGGCGCGTCTCGTCGGTGAACGCCGGGTCCTCCACGACCGCGTCGGGGAAGCCCGACAGGACGCGCTCGTAGAGTTCGGGGTCGGGTTCCTGGTCCACCTCGGTTCCCTCGTACTGGCCCTTGAGGTCGAGGATGCGGACGCGGTCGTGGGCGGCGAGCGACGACACAAGCTCGTCATGCCAATCTGTTGTCGGGTCGAGTTTGAACTCGCAGTCGGGATCGCGACCGAGGAGCATCTCGACGCGGTCGGCCGACGGCGGGTCACCGAGGCGGGTGCTCACGACGAACCGGAGCGGGTCACGCTCGCGGTCGACGGCGGACGCGAGGTCGGTGCCGGCCTGCCGGAGCGCGAGGTCGAGGCCGGCGGATTCGAGCGCCCAGCGCCGGTAGTGTTCGGCCGTCTCGCGTTCGGGTTCCTTCGTCGGAAACAGGTCGACCCCGTCGAGCGCCGCGGAGAAGTCGGCGAAGGAGTCGTAGCTTCCGGCGAGGTCGAAGGCGTCCTCGGGGGCGTCGGCGAGGGCGTCGTGGTCCTCCGTGTCGTACGTCACGTCCTCGCCGCGGCCGACCGCGCCGTCGCCAGCGAGCGAGAACACCGTCGTCTTGCGGAGAAAGCCGCTCGACGTGTCGCTCTCGAAGCGGTCGCGGGAGACGGACTCGACGGTCACCGGCAGGTCGGCCACGCGGTCGA
Source organism: Haloferax sp. AB510 (assembly GCF_024136985.1). Taxonomy (NCBI): domain Archaea; kingdom Methanobacteriati; phylum Methanobacteriota; class Halobacteria; order Halobacteriales; family Haloferacaceae; genus Haloferax; species Haloferax sp. AB510. The sequence goes on along the minus strand of NZ_JAMYJY010000009.1, from coordinate 44,089 downwards.
AGAGGCGCATGGCCTGTCGGTTCGGTGCGCCGGAACAAAAGGCTACGTCCGAGTCGGCCGACGGGTCGTCGGTTCTCGGTCAGTCGATGCCGCCGCGTTCGAGCTTCGCGACCCGCGTCGCGAGCGCGAGGAACGTCGCCGCGACGGTCAGGAGGACCGCGCCCGCCGCGGCGTACTCGTGGGCGGGCGAGACGTGCTGGACGACCCCATCGACGATTGGCTCGGCCGGAATGAGCGTGTGGTGGGGCGTGCCCACGATGGGAACGAAGTAGTCTACGAGGTCGTTGAGACCGTACCAGCCGACCGCGACGAGGACGGCCAGAGACGGAAACTCGGCGTACCGCTGGATGAGGAAGGCCTCGACGACCATGGCGAGGTGGCTCCAGAAGAGGAAGTTGTACATCGCCCAGTGGAGGTACGAGAAGTCACTTTTGAACACGAGGAGGACGTACGGCGTCCACAGCCCGAGTTTGAGACAGCCGAAGAACGCGAGGGCGTTGACGTACTCGTTGGACCGTCCGAGTTTCCAGAGCGCGAGCGACAGCGCGATGAACAGCGTGGCGACGGGGCTGTCGGGGACGAGCGGCCACATCGCGGTCGGTTCGATGCTGAACTGGTAGCCGTAGTACCAGAAGCCGAAGGCGGTCCCGACGAGGTTGATGACGACCACGAGCCACGCGATGTTGAGGCCGAAGTTCTCCAGCCACTCCGGCAGGGGTGCGAGCCACCGCGGGAGGTCGGTTCCCGCCGGGAGGCCGTCGTCGTCGAGCAGTCGGCGCAGTCGGGTCGCCGCGTCCATACCCACGCCGAAGCGGGGGGATGCAAAAGTGATGCCGGTCTCGGTGACCGCGGCCGGAGTCGCCCACCGCGAAACACGTCCTGTGTGGAATGCGAACTGTTGACGGATGGAAGCGACCGCTTAAGTAAACCCAGTCGCAAGCGACGGATATGCCAGAGGAGACCGACCTGGAGGAGCTTCGGCGCGGGACCGAACTCGTCAAGCGCGGGTTCGCCCAGATGCAGAAGGGCGGCGTCATCATGGACGTCGTCAACGCAGAGCAAGCGAAAATCGCGGAAGAAGCCGGCGCGGTCGCCGTCATGGCGCTCGAAGCCGTCCCGGCCGACATCCGCAAGCGCGGCGGAGTCTCCCGGATGGCCGACCCCGAGACGGTCAAGGAGATTATCGACGCCGTCTCCATCCCGGTGATGGGGAAGGCCCGTATCGGCCACTATACCGAGGCGCAGATTCTCGAATCAATCGGCGTCGACATGATAGACGAGAGCGAGGTGCTCACCCCGGCGGACAACGACTACCACATCGACAAGCGCGAGTTCACCTCGCCGTTCGTCTGCGGCGCGCGCAACCTCCCCGAGGCGCTCCGCCGCATCAACGAGGGCGCGGCGATGATTCGCACCAAGGGCGAGGCCGGCACCGGCGACGTGAACCAGGCGGTCACGCACCAGCGCACCATCAAACACCAGATTCGCAGCCTGACGGGACTCAACTTCGACGAGCGCGAGAAGTGGGCCCGCGAGCACGAAGCGCCCGCCGAACTCGTCCACGAGACGGCCGAGATGGGTCGCCTGCCCGTCGTCAACTTCGCGGCCGGCGGCATCGCCACGCCCGCGGACGCCGCGCTCATGATGTACCACGAGTGCGACGGTATCTTCGTGGGCTCCGGCATCTTCGGCGCGGAGGACCCAGAACAGATGGGCGAGGCCATCGTCGAGGCCGTCAACAACTGGGACGACCCCGACACGCTCGCCGACATCGCCTCCGGCATCGGCAAGGGCATGAAAGGCGAGGCGAACGTCGGCATGGCCGACGAGGACAAGCTGCAGGGCCGCGGCGTCTAACCGGCGAAACCCGTCGACGACCGGCCGTCTCGGTTTTCGATTCGATTTTTTCCGACTCGGCGCGCCGCCCGCTTCAGGCGAGGAGTCCCGACTTACCCTTCGCGTCGTCCGACGACTCCTCGCCGAGGAGGACGGTGACCGGGCCGTCGAAGTTGAGCATGACCGACTGCGTCAGGTCTCGGGAGATGAGCTTGCCGGCGGGCGAGCGGCGGCGACCGGAGATGAAGAGATGGTCGCAGCCCTCCCAGCGGGCCGTTTCGAGGATGGTGTCGGCTTCGGGACCGATGTCGGCGACGATGCGGTAGTCGAGGTCCAGGCCCTCGAACGCCTCGCGGGCGACGCGCTTGGCCCGACGGGTGGCCGATTCGACAGCCTGGTCGATGCCGTAGACGACGTCAGAGGAGCCGACGCTGGCGAGCGCCGAGCGGGTCTGTTCGAACTCCTCGTCCGGGAGGACGGTGAGGACGATGAGTTCCGCGCCGCTGCCGGCGGCCAGTTCGCCGGCCTCGCGGAGGATTCGTTGCGACCGTTCTTCGGGGGAGACGACGACGAGTGCTCGTTCCATGGTTCGAATATATCGTGATAGTGAGAAAAGTCTTCTCGGAATCGTGTTACCACCGACCGCGACAACGCGTTACAGTGGCTCAGGAGCGGAAAGAGGCGAGAATAGCGTGTGCGAGTGGTTCTCTCTGTACAACTCAGAGTTCGAATACTTCAGCGCCGCGACCGACCCGCGTCTTGTAGGCGCGGGCGGCCACGTCCGCTTCGTCGAACGCTTCGAGCATCGCCCCGGCGACGCGGGTGCGGTCGGCCGCTTGGCAGACGCCGAGGACCGAGGGACCGGCACCGGAGACGGTGACGCCGGACGCGCCCGCGTCCAGGGCGGCCTCGCGGACCGCGTGGTAGCCGTTGATGAGTTCCGCCGCGCGGGCGTGACGACGCGGTCGTCCATCCCCGCACCGACGAGGTCGGCGTCGCGGCGGCACATCCCGACCGCGAGGGTCGCCGCTCGGCCGACGGTGTGGACCATGTCCTCGATGCTGGCGTCGCTCGGGACGACTCGTCGGGCGTCGCGGGTCGAGACCGCGATTTCGGGGAGGCAGGCGACGAGCGGGATGTCGGCGTCGACGGTCGTGACACCCTCGTCGGTCGCGACGGTGAACCCACCGAGGAGCGCGGGCGCGACGTTGTCAGCGTGGGCCTCGCCGGAGACGACCGCCTCGCCCTCGGCGGCGACGGGGACGAGTTCCTCGCGCGAGAGGCCGCGGTCGTACAGCTCGTTCAGTGCGACGGCGGCGGCGGCCGAGCTCGCCGCCGACGAGCCGAGTCCGGACGACGGGCGGACGCCCTTGTCGATGCGGATGTGTGCGGGGGCGTCGAGCGCCTCCGCGACCGCGCCGACGACGTTCCGGTCGGGGTCGGTCGGGATGTACTGGCTGCCGACGCCGGTCACTTCGATTGTCGTCCGGTCCGCCCGTTCGACGTGAACGATGTCGGCGGGGCGGTCGAGAGCCACGCCGAAAACATCGAACCCACTTCCGAGGTTGGCGCTCGTGGCGGGTGCGCGGACCGTAACCATGCCCCGCTGTTGCCTTATCGCAGATAAAAATGTGGCGAACGTCGCAACCGACCCCTCGCCGCGCGCTCAGTCGCTCGTCGACTGCTCCGCGTTCGCGGGCTCGGGGTCGCTCTCGACGCCGGTGAACTCGAACCGCGCCCCGCCGGCGTCCGACTCGCCGAGGCTGACCGACCAGCCGTGGGCGTCCGCAATCGTCTTGACGATGGGCAGGCCGAAGCCGGTTCCGTTCTCGTGGGTCGTGTACCCCCGCTCGAACACGTCCGCTCGCTCGGACTCCGGAATGCCCGACCCGTCGTCTTCGACGTAGAAGCCGTCGTCGAGCGCGCCGATGGTGACGGTGAGCGCGTCGTCGTCTTCGCCGCCGTGTTCCACAGCGTCGTCGGGAGCATCCCGGCGGCCCGTCGAGCCGTGCTCGACGGCGTTCCGAAACAGGTTCTCGAACAGCTGTCGGAGTCGGCCTCGGTCGGCGGCGATAGTGCGGTCGACCTGAACGTCGAGGGCCGCGTCGCCGACGACCGTGCCGTCCCACGCCTCCTGTGCGACCGTTCGCAGCGCGACCGGCGTCACGTCGGTGAGCGTCTCGCCCTCCCGAGCCAGCGTGAGCAGGTCCTCGATGATGTTCTCCATCCGGTCGTGGGCCTCCTCGATTCGCTCGAAGTACTCCTCGTCGCCGGTCTCGGCTGCGAGTTCGAGGTAGCCGCGGGCGACGGTGAGCGGATTCCGCAGGTCGTGGGAGACGACCGACGCGAACTCGTCGAGCCGCTCGTTTTGGCGTTCGAGCCGCCGCTCGCGTTCGACCCGTTCGGTCACGTCGCGGACGAGGACGAGCGTCCCGGTCATGTTCGACTCGTCGCCCAGCGGCGTCGTCTCCACGAGGAGGGCGCGCTCGCCGTCGTCCGTCGGGACCGTCGTCTCCACCTCCGCGTCGGACTCCGGAACGCCGTCGAGCGCGTCGACGAGTTCCGCGGGGAGAACGCGCACGACGGACTGTCCGTAGGCGTCCGAGAGGGGAAGCGAGAGGAACTGCTCGCCCGCGGGGTTGACGTCGATGACGCGCCCGTCATTGTCGAGGACGAGCGCGGCGTCGTGCATCGATTCGACGGCCGACTCCCACGCGACGGGGACGAGCGTGAACAGCCGGTGTCGGAAGACGCTCCAGGCGACTGCCCCCGAGGCGACCGAAAAGGCCAGCACGGGGATGTTGAGTCCCGGGGTCGGACTCAACCCGGTGACGTACACCAGACCCCCGACCGCGGGGATCAGGCCGCCGCCGAGGAGACCGAGCGTCTGTTTCCGGTACACGCCGTCGGACCGAAAAGACGTCTGGACGAGCGCACCACAGCCGAGCAGGATGAGCACGTAGGCGTAGACCATGAAGCCGGCGAACGCGACCCCGTGTTCGTTCACGAGGACGACGAACCCGTGGTCGGCGTTGAGCCAGAGGTCGGTCCAGATGAGGCCGTGCCACGGGTTCGTCAGCACGAGCGCGACGACGGCGACCGGCACGGACCCGAGCGCCGCCCACGCGACTCGGGACTCCAGTTTCACGCCCGCGTGGCGCACCACGTAGGCGAACCACAGGAGCGGGAGCGGCGCAATGCCGAAGTAGCCGAGTTGGTTCAACAGCACCTTCACCGAGAAGTCCGTGACGGACAGTTCGAGCGCGTACGTTCCCATCCAGAATCCAGACGCGAACAACAGAACCGCGCCGAGGGTCGCACCGGGGACGAGTCGGCGCGCCGTCCGGCGGCGAAAGAGGTAGGCGGCGAGAACGACGAAGATGACCGCACCGACCCCGATAGGGATCGTGTATGGCGTCGCCTGCCAGTACGGAGCGCCGTGCATGCCCGGTGTTCAGTCGAGCGGGGTTAAAAACACCACCCGTCATTTCCGAAGCCGGCTAATCAGAAAGGACTTTCAGCCGGACCTCGAACGTCCGAGCATGATAGGCATCGTCGGCGGCGGCATCGCGGGCCTCGCCGCGGCGTACCGACTCCAGAACCGGGGTCACGACGTTCGAGTCTTCGAGGCGGCCGACTCCCTCGGCGGCCTCGCCGCAACCTACGACACGAAGGGCGACGACATCGAGAAGTTCTACCACCACCTCTCGAAGTCCGAAGAAACCATCGTCGAACTCGCCGCGGAACTCGGCCTCGAAGACGACCTTGAGTGGCGCATTGGCAAGAACGCCTACTACGTCGACGGCGTCGTCCACCCGCTCGACACCGCGTGGCAGATCGCCGCCTACCCCCACATGAGCCTCTACGACAAGTTCCGCCTCGGGATGCTCACCCTCGGCGTCGACGTGCGCGGGGGTATCCCCGACTTCGACGCCTACGAGGAACTCGCCGAGTACGAACACACGCCCATCGAGGAGTTCGTCGTCGAGCACACCACCCGCGGCGTCTACGACAACTTCGTCGACCCGCTCTTGGACGGGAAATTCGGCGAGCGCAAACACGACGTGTCGGCGTCGTGGTTCCTCGGACGCGTTCGCTTCCGCGGCGAGCGCGACCTGCTGCGCGGCGAGAAACTCGGCTACTTCGACGGCGGCTTCGCCCCCTTCATCGACGCGCTGGTCGAGGCAGTCGGCCGCGAGCACATCGAGACCGGCGCGCGCGTGACCGAACTCGACACCGACGGCGAGGCGGTCTCGACGCTGACGGTCGACACCGACGACGGGACCGAGACACACGAGGTCGAGTCGGTCGTCGTGGCGACGATGCCGAACGTGCTCGAAGACCTCACGGGCTTCCCCTGCGACATCGACTTCCAAGGCGCGGTCTGCGGACTGGCGACCATGTCGGAGTCGCTGATGGACACCTACTGGCTCAACATCGCCCACGACGCCCCGTTCGGGTCGCTCATCGAGCACACGAACTTCGTGCCGAAAGAGCGCTACGGCGGCGACCACCTGCTGTACGTCGCGAGCTACGTGCAGGGGCCGCACGAAGAGCTCTGGCAGATGAGCGACGAGGAGGTCGAAGACGTGTGGTTCGACGAGATAGTGGACATGTTCCCCGAGTTCGACCGCTCGGCGGTCGAGGAGTTCGAAATCGCCCGCAATCCGCGGGCCGGGCCGGTGTACGAGCGGGGCTACCTCGACCTCGTGGTGCCGTACGACCTCGGCGACGACGTGGCCGAAGGTGTCTACTACGCGGGGATGGCGTCGGAAGCGCAGTACCCCGAACGGTCGCTCAACGGCGGCATCGTCGCCGGCTACGAGGTCGCTGACCGTATCGACCGCAGCCTGTAGCGCGACCGTACCGCCGACTCTCTCGGACTCTTTTCTGACTTCTCGCGGTGGGTCGTCCCACAGCGTGCCGTCGCGTCTCGTGGCTCCCCATCGCACACTTACCGGCAACTTGTTTCTCGTTCGCAACTTCTTTTTAAGTAGCTGACTGACTAGTCAGTTAGTGAGTGCAGACGAAACGCCGGACCAGTCGGTCCCCGACGAGGTCCACGAAGAACTGATGGCCGCGACCTACCGGGCGCTGTGCGCCCACGGCTACGCGGACCTGACGATGCAACGAATCGCCGACGAGGCCGGAAAGAGCAAGTCCCTCCTCCACTACCACTACGGGACGAAACAGGAACTGCTCGTCGCGTTCCTCGGCTACCTGTTCGACCGCTTCGAAGAGCGGGTCGCCGCGACCGAGGGCGACGCCCCCGAGACCCGCCTCCGGGTCCTCCTCGATAAGATGGTCCCCGACGGCGACGACGACGGCGACTACGACCGCTTCGGGCTCGCCCTCAACGAACTGCGGACGCAAGCCCCCTACGTCGAGGCCTACCGCGAGCAGGTCGCCCGCAACGAGGCGGTCATCCGTCGCCGGCTCGCCGACATCATCCGTGAGGGTGTCGAGAAAGGACACTTCCGCGAGGTCGACGCCGACCGAACCGCGTCGCTCCTCTTCGCCGCACTCGACGGCGCGCGCCTCCAGCGCGTCGCCGTGACCGACCCCTCGGGAACCGAGACGGCGAGTCAGTCCGCGTTCGACGCGCCCATCGAAGTCCGCGCCGCGCTCGACGAGTTCGTCGTCGAGAACCTCGTGCGCGAGGAGGGCGACGAATGAGCGCGAAGGCCAAGGACGTCAACCTCGTCGACGGCGACCTCGTCAAGCCGATGTTGGTGCTGTCGCTCCCACTCGTCTTCTCGCAGATCATGCAGGTGGCGTACAACCTCGCCGACACGTTCTGGGTCGGCCGCGTCGGCTCCGAGGCCGTCTCGGCGCTGTCCTTTTCGTGGCCGCTCGTGTTCCTCATGATCTCGTTCGGCGGCGGGTTCACCGTCGCGGGGACGGTCCTCGTCGCCCAGAACAAGGGCGCGGGCAACCACGACGAGGTCGACCACGCCGCCGGCCAGACCCTCGGGTTCGTCATCCTGCTTTCGGCCGGGTTCGCGCTCATCGGCTATCTGCTGACGCCGATACTGCTCCCGCTCATCGGGACGACGCCCGGCACCGAGGTCCACCAGTTGGCGGTCGACTACACGCGCACCATCTTCCTCGGCGTCGCGTTCATGTTCGGCTTTTTCATCTTCCAGGCGCTGCTCCGCGGGTGGGGCGACACTAAGACGCCGATGTACCTGATGGGTCTCGGCGTCGTCATCAACGTCTTCCTCGACCCGTTCCTCATCCTCGGGTTCAACGCGAACCCGATATTCGGCCTCGTCGGTCTCGAAGGCCTCGGACAATCGCTGTTCGCCGCCACCGGCTTCACCGGCTTCGGCGTGCAGGGTGCGGCCATCGCCACGGTGTTCTCCCGCGGCGTCGGCGCGCTCGTCGGGTTCTGGCTCCTACTGTCGGGCCGGGTCGGCATCAGCCTCTCGCCGCGCGACCTGATTCCGGAGCGCGAGATGGTCGAACGCATCGTCCGCATCGGCGCGCCGTCGAGCATCGAGCAGTCGACCCGCGCGCTCGGCGTGACCGCCCTCACGGCGCTCGTCGCCTACGCCGCCGTCAACGCTGGCGGGGCCAGCACTGAGACCGCGGTCGCCGCGTTCGGTATCGGTAACCGTCTCAACTCCCTCGTGTTCCTGCCGGCCATCGGACTCGCGCAGGGCACCTCGACGGTCGTCGGGCAGAACCTCGGCGCCGACCAGGCCGAGCGCGCCGAACGGGCGGTGTTCTGGGGCGTCGGTATCATCGTCACCGCGCTGGTGTTCGTCTCCGCCGCCGCCTACCTGTTCGCCGAACCCATCGTCGCGGTGTTCATCCCCGGCGAGGAGGCAGTCATCGCCATCGGCGTGGACTACCTCCGCATCATCGGCCCGACGTTCCTGTTCCTCGGGGCGTTCAACGTCGTCAACGGCGGGTTCCGCGGGAGCGGGTCCACCCGGACGGCGATGGTGTTCTCGCTCATCTCGCTGTGGGTGCTGCGCATCCCGGCGGCGTTCGTGCTCGTGGAGTTCTTCTCCATGGGCCCGACCGGCGTCTGGTACGGTATCGCCTTCTCGAACGTCGGGGTGGCGCTGCTCGCGTTCGCGTGGTTCACCCGCGGGACGTGGAAAAACAGCGTCGTCGATGTCGGTCCCGCCGTGCCGACCGACGATTAGAATCGACCCGACTTCGCGCGGCTTCTTTTATGCGGTCTTCTCGTCGGTGCCGTCGACGTCCTGCATCCCCGGCGCGGCCGACACGTCCACGTCCTCGGGTTCGTCGGCCCCGCCGACTTCGACCTCGCCCGAGTCGTCTTCGACGTACACGTCGTCGGCGAAGCCGCCCTCCGCGTGGGGGTGGTCCGGGTCGTCCAGCTTGTCGAGCGTCGCGGGGGCGTCCGGGATATCGATGGTCCGGAACTCGCCGAGCGGGTCCGCGATGTCGATGCTGTGGCGCTCGAAGAACTCCTCGTAGCGCTCGTAGTGGGCCTCGATTTCGTCGACCGGAATCTCCATCATCTCCGTCCAGCCGTGGTTGTAGAAGTCGAAGTTGGCCTGCACGTGGGTTATCTCGCGGGCCTCGGCCTCGGGGAAGCCGGCGTCGAGCGCCGCGAGGTAGGTGTCGAACGTGCACTCGAAGAACGCCGCCATGTGGGCTTCGCGCTCCTCTCTGCGGTCGGGGTCCGCGCGCTCGCCGAAGATGCGAACGTGGAGGTCCACCATCTTCTCGGTGGCGATGTCGCCGATGACCGGCATGGTGAGGGCCTTCTTCGTCGCGAAGTGGCGGATGTTCTGACGAATCTTCATTTCGTCGTTCGCTTCGGGTCGGATACACCTAAAGACCACGTCTCCGGGGGCGGCGGCGCGCGGTCCGGGCGCAGTCGCGATGCGCGCTGGGGTACTGAACGAGTCTTGACGACGTGATTTAATGCGGTTCGCCCGCATGTGGGTGGTATGAGCGACTCCGCATCCGTCCGCGAGGACTCGGTCCTCGAGTGCGACGACTGCATCTCGCCGGCCGAAGCGTTCGGCATCGTCGCCGACGAGACCCGACTCACCATCCTCGAAGCGCTCTGGGAGTCACCCGACCGACCCGTCCCCTTCTCCGAACTCCGCCGACGGGTCGGCGTTGACGACAGCGCGCGGTTCAACTACCACCTCGGGAAGCTCCGCGGCCAGTTCGTCCGCAAGACCGACGACGGCTACGACTTCCGCCACGCCGGCGAGAAGGTCGTCCGCGCCGTGCTCGCTGGGACGTTCAACGAGGACCCCGTCCTCCCCGCCTTTTCGGCACCCGGTTCCTGCGTCGCCTGCGGCGGGTCGCTCGAAGCCGACTACGGCGACGAGAAACTCACCATCTCCTGTGCGGACTGCGCGCGGACCCACGCCCGCGAGGAGTTCCCGCCCGGCGGCCTCGAAGGGCGCACCACGGAGGCGCTCCTATCCGCGTTCGACCAGCGCGTGCGACACCTCCACTGCCTCGCCGCCGACGGCGTCTGCCCCGAGTGCGGCGGGACGACGAGCACCTCGCTGTCCCGCGACGCCGACCCGTTCGACCTCGACGTGGTCGTGACCCACCGCTGCGGTCAGTGCGCCTACGAGGCCGTCTCGCCCGTCGGGCTGGTCCTGCTCGACGAGTCGACCGTCCTCGGCTTCCTCTCCTCGCGGGGGCAGGACGTGTGCGGAACGCCCTTCTGGCGGTTCCCGTGGGTCGTCGGCGACGAGGCACTCACCGTGGTCTCGGAGGAGCCGTGGCGCGTCCGCGTCCGCATCGAACACGGAGACGAGGCGCTCGTCGTCGACCTCGACGACGAACTCTCGGTCGTCGACTCCGCGGTCGAAGCTGTCGAGAAGATTGCATAAGCGCGCTACGGTAAGCCCGCTTACAGAAATGTAATTCAGATTATCCTTTTGGTGTCGGCGGTCGTCTCTCCAAACGAGGAGAACGACCATGTTCGACGATATCCACTTCGGCCGCGGCGACGTACGAGAGACGGTCCCGAGCCGGTTCAGAACGCTCTCAGAGACGGGGCTCGTCGCGGTCGCGGCGGTCCTCGGCGTCGTCGTGGCCACCGCGGTCGCGACGCTCGTCGCCCCGCTCGCGCCCGGTCTCGGTCTCGTGGCGCTGTTCTTGGGCTGGCCGCTCGGTTTCGCCGCCGGCGTGGCCGGCGTTCGCGGAGCCGTCCGCATCGCCGCCACCAGTAGCGTTTCCGGTCGCGTCCGCGGCTTTGCCCGCGCCGCGTTCGCTCGCGGCGACGACGACGCGGAGCCGGCACCCTCGGAGTGCCCGGCCGCCGCCGACGGCGGCTTCGCCGAGCGGTTCGGTGAGACGCAGTAACAGCCGCGATTCGGCTCCCGTCTCCTTATCTCGCCCCGATTTCCGGCTGCAAAACAATCATGAGGGAGATAGCAATCCACATTAACCCCGAATACAAACGTCGGGTCATGAGCCAATCGTACGTGATCGTCGGCGACGGTATCGCCGGGGCCTCAGCGGCTGAGACACTCCGCGAAGAGGAACCCGACGCCGACATCACCATCATCACGGACGAGGGCGAACCGCTGTACAACCGCATTCTCATCAAGGAATTCGCCAAGGGCAAACTGCCCGAGGCACCCATCTCAATCCACGACGAGTCGTGGTACGACGACCGCGACGTCGACCTCGAACTCAACACGCTCGTCACGGACATCGACCCCGAGGGTCACACCATCACCGCCCACGACGGCACCGAGTACGACTACGACAAACTGCTTCTCGCCATCGGCGGCACGCCGACCCAGCTCCCCGTCGAGAACTCTGACGCCGAGGGCATCCACCACTTCTGGACGTTCCAGGACGCCCGCGACATCAAGGAACACATCGAGGGCGCGGACAACTCCGTCGTCATCGGCGCGGGCCTGCTCGGCATCGACCTCGCGGCCATCACGGCCGCCCAGGAGGTCGAGGGCAAGTACCTCATGCGCGGTAAGGCGTGGTGGCGCTACGCGCTCTCCGAGGAAGGCGCTGAAATCATCCACGAGGCGCTCCGCGAGCGCAACGTCGAACCCGTGTTCGACTCCGGCGTCGACCACTTCGAGGTCGACGACGACGACCGCGTCACGACCGCCGTCGACCCCAACGGCGACCACTACGACGCCGACTTCGTCGGCATCGCCATCGGGCTGAACTTCAACACGGAGATTCTCGGTGGCACCGACATCGAGTACGACAACGGCATCTACACGGACGAGTTCATGCGGACGAACCACGACGACATCTTCGCGGCCGGTGACATCACCGAGTTCCACGACCTCATCCTCGGCGACCGCGCCCAGAACGGTGCGTGGGGCTCCGCCAAAGAGCAGGGCACCATCGCGGCCAAGAACATGGTCGACTACGGCTCCGAGGAGTTCCGCTGGGTCTCGTCGTACTCCATCACCCACTTCGACTTCCCGTTCCTCTCGTTCGGCCACCCGACGCTCGGAGACGACCACGTCGAGGCCAAGTACTCCGACACCGAGTGGCGGCGGCTCGCCATCAAGGACGGCAAAATCGTCGGCGGCGTCCTCATCGGCGACCTCTCGCCGCAGACGAAGTACAAGAAGCTCATGCGCGAGCAGGTCGACGTCAGCGGCCAGAAGGAGGTCCTCGTGAAGCAGGACTTCCAGCTCGACGACCTCGAAGGCGCGGCGGCCGAACAGTAACTCGGGACCCGCTCCCGCTGTTTTCACCCGGCCAGCCGCGTCTGCGCGCGGCCGCCCGACCCGGCCTCGGCTCGCCGAGCGCTCGCCCGCGTTCGCGGTTCGCCCCCTCGTTCTTGGCTCTCTTTCGCCCGTCGTTACGCGCCCGCCAGTCGTCCCGCCGGCCAAACATTTATCTCCACACATGGTGTGTGTTACCACATGTCATCAAAAGACGGACAGTCGCCGTCTTCCCCAGCAGTCACCGCGCCGCCGACCGTCGTACCCGTTACCGACGTGCCGCCGGGCGCCCGGGTCCACCACTTCGACGAGTTGAGCGAGCGAACCCAACACGCGCTTGCGACCGCCAGTCCCGCCGGCCGGCTCGACATCGATACGACCACCTCGCGGCTCTCGCGAGGCGATATCGTGGTGTTCACCGACTACGTCCGTATTCAGTAATCTCTCTGCGCGCGTCCCGTCGCTCGCGTTCTCCGCCCGACCCGGTCGCCCCCGAGCCGACGGCCTCCCGCTCGCGGACGACCGGGACCGAAGTCGTTTTCCACGCGTCGCCGCCTATCGCCGGGTATGGCAACAGGTGGCGGCCAAGGAACGATGACGCTCGCGTTCGAACTCTCCGCGCTCAAGCAGCTCGGCGACCCGAACGCGGCGTTCTCGGACGCCCGGACGTGGACGAAGTACATCGGCGTGGTGAGCGAGAAGCCGACGTACGTCGTGACGAACTTCACCCGGAAAGAGCGCATCCGGCAGGACTTCTTCTCCGGACCGCGCGGCGTCAAAGAGAGCCTCGAAAACGTGATGCGCCAGTTCGACACCGACCGGCACGTCTTCGTCGGCACGTCCGACGAGGACCGCGCGGTGGCCGAGGAGACCGGCTGGGAGTACCTCCCCGTCGAGGACGCCGCCGAGGCCGCCGAGTGGGTGCTCGCCGGCGACGACGACGCCCCCGCGGACCCCTTCGAGGACGAGGGGCGCGACGACTGGCCGTAGTCGGAGCACAGCGGGGCGTTCGCCCGCGATTCTGTTCCCCTATCGAAAGCACTAATCAGCAACGGCACTTTTTATCCTTCGATGAGTCACCAGTTGCCTGACGTACAGGCCTCCCAGCCGGACGTGACCGTCGGGCTGAGCCAGGTCGGCGTCACAGGCGTCGAGAAGCTCGTCAAGATCGCCCGCGACGGGAAGCGACCCCTCGTCTTGATGGCTGAGTTCGAGGTCTTCGTCGACCTCCCCGGCGGCCGCAAGGGCATCGACATGAGCCGAAATATGCAGGTCATCGACGAGGTCCTCGAAGCCGCCGTCTCCGAGCCGGCCTACCGCGTCGAGGACATGTGCGGCGACGCCGCCGAGCGCCTCCTCGCGAAGCACGAGTACACGACGACCGCCGAGGTCAGCATGACCGCCGAACTCGTCGTCCGCGAGGACACCCCCGCCAGCGGACTCTCCACCCAGAGCACCGCACAGATTATCGCCAGCGCCACCGCGACCGACGAGGGAACCCGCGAGGAAATCGGCGCGGAAGTGGTCGGCATGACCGTCTGTCCCTGCTCGCAGGGCATGTCCGCCTCCCGCGCCCGCGACGTGTTGCAGGACCTCTCGGTCGACGACGACACCATCGAGGAGTTCCTCGACAAGGTGCCCCAGCCGGGGCACTCCCAGCGCGGTCACGCCACGCTCACCGTCGAGACGCAGGGCTCGCCCGAGGTCGACCTCATGGACCTCATCGACATCGCCCGCGACTCGATGTCGGCGCGCATCTACAACCTCGCCAAGCGCCCCGACGAGGACCACATGACCTACCACGCCCACGCGAACGCGAAGTTCGTCGAGGACTGCGTCCGCTCGATGGCCGAGATGTCCATCGACGCGCTCGAGCACCTCGACGACGACGCGGTGGTCCACATGAAACAGTCGAACGACGAGTCGATTCACCAGCACAACGCGCACGCCGAGCGCGAGGTGACGCTGGGACAGCTCCGCGACGAACTCGACGCCTGAACGGTCTCCACACCCGGAGACGACCGTTTACCGTTTTCTCTCTCCGAATCCCTACAGCGGGAGCGGTGCCGCTTCCTCCCAGCGCGGGTCGAACGTCTCTCGGAGGTCGGCGGCGAACTCGGGGTCTTTCAGGTCAATCATGGCGAACGCCTGTCCGGGGTCGAGGGGGTTCGGGACCTCGATGCAGACCTCCACGTCGTCGATGAGATTGAACACGCCCGTGACGTTCTCGGCAGTTCGCACGTGGAAATTGTCCGCGGTCGACAGCCGGTTCATGTAGCTCTGGCCGACGCTCTCGGGGAGGCTATCGACGAGGTCCGGCGACATGAGCATCGAGACATCGACCCCGCGGTCGAGCGCGGCCTCCAGTTCGTCGACGACGAGGTCGCCGACGGCGTCGAGGTCGAACTGCGGCGAGGGCGTCCCGGCGACCATCACGAGCGAGTCGTCGGCCGCCGCGAGGCGCTCGACGAGCAGGTCGATGGTCTCGTCCGCGCCGACGGCGGCCGTCCAGAACTGGTCGTGGACGGGCTCCGCGGCGTCGAGTTCGTCGGTCAACTCGGCGACGACGTTCTCGTACTGCTCGGCCTTCTCGGCCAACTCCTGACGCTTCGATTCGAGCAGGCGGTCGAGCGCCGTGTCGGGTTCGACGGCGACGTACTTCTTCGGCCGGCTAGCCGCCTGACTCCGGATGAGGTGGTACTGTTCGAGGCTGTTCAGCACGTCGTAGACGCGGCCCATGGGGACGTCGCTGGCGCGCGATAACTCCTTGGCCGTCGTCGCGCCCGTCCGCAGGAGCGCGCGGTAGGCACGGGCCTCGTACTCGGACAACCCGAGGTCTCGCAGACTGGTCATGCACCGTCCGTCACGTTTCTCCTTGATAAACAAACCGGATGTTTACACCCGCTTTCGGTTGCCGCCGGTCGCGGTCAGGCGTCGGGCGTGACTGAGGAGACCGCCTGCATCAACTCCTCTGGAGTGGTTGCTTCTACCGTCGTCTCGCCGGCGCTGACGCGCGCGGTCCCGGCGGCGAGGTCGTCGGCGTCAGCCTCGGGAACCACGAGCGCCTCGTGGTCCGCGACGCGGAGCGCCGCCCGGTGGAGGTCGGAGCCGACGCCGTCGTTGAGTTCCACGACAAGCGGGTCGCGGAGCAGACGTGCCGCCGCGGTCCCGTAGGCGGCAATCTGTACGCCGATTCGGTCCCACGCACCCGCGAACGCGCCGATGGTCTCCTGTGCCACCTCGCGGTAGCGCTCGTCGCCGGTGAGCGCCGCGAGGTCGAGCAGCGCGTTCGACATCTCCACGTTCCCGTCGAGCGGGCGCAGCGGCGACGACAGGAGCGCCTCGCCGCTCGCAGGGCCGTCGAGGAACGAGCCCTCGTCGAATAGTTCGTCGATGGTGGCGTCGGCGACATCGGCGGCGAAGT
The DNA here is from genome assembly GCF_024136985.1 of Haloferax sp. AB510. NCBI lineage: Archaea > Methanobacteriati > Methanobacteriota > Halobacteria > Halobacteriales > Haloferacaceae > Haloferax > Haloferax sp. AB510. The sequence continues at coordinate 28,165 of NZ_JAMYJY010000009.1, read as the reverse complement.
CGAGAAGCGGGTCGCCCGCCACCGACTCGTCGCCGAGCACCTGCCGGGCGCGGCAGGCGGCGGCGACCACGCGCGCCTGGTCTTCGAGCAGGAGCGTCTCGCCCACGTCACCGCCGGACCGGAAGTGAGTCACGACGCCGTCGTCCACGAGGTCCTCGGCAACGCGAGCGAGCGCGCGAGAGCCGAACTCGCGGGCCCGCTCGTCGTCGGTGAGCCCCGCCAGCACCAACAGCGCGTCCGCGGCGAGGGCGTTGCCGCCGGCGTAGACGGTGAGGTCGGTCCGCGGGCCGGGAGCGTTGTCGCGGCCCTCCTTGCCGAGGAGGTAGTAGTCAGTCCCCGCAGCGGGACCCATGCTCCCGGCGAAGCCGGTTCCCGTCCACAGCGAGTCGACGAGGAACTCGGCAGTTCCCGCGGCCGGGTCGAGATAAGCGTCCTCGCCGGTGTAGCGGTAGCCGTTGGCGAACGCCCGCAGGAGCGCGGCGTTCGATTCGAGCGTCTTCTCGCGGTTCGGCTTCGACCACGCGGCGTCGTCGGCGTAGCGGAAGAAGCCGCCTTCGACGGGGTCGTACAGGCCGTCGCGAATCGCGTCGAGCGACCGGAGCGCCCGGCTTCGGTCGCGCTTCAGCGCGAACTCGACGGTCCGCGGGAGCGGGAACTTCGCGGCGTCGCCCCAGCCACCGTGAGCCTCGTCGAAGGCGACTTCCAACTGGCCGGCGAGGTGCGACTCGATTCGGGGCGAGACCTCTCCCGCCGGCGGGAGGTCACCTTTGAGCGCCCGCGGGAGCCGGCCGGCGTCGGCGCCCTTCTTCTCCCACACCTCGCGCACGCGGTCGATGACCTGCCGCATGCCGTCGGGGCCGATGAACGTCGCGCCCGTGATGGGGTGGCCGTCGGGCGCGAGGAAGACGGTCGAGGGGAAGCCGCCCATGTTGTATCGCTCGCGGATGCGCGGCTGGCGGTCCACGTTCACCCGAATCGGGACGAAGTCGTCGTTGAGATTCGCCGCGATTCGCGGCTCCGCGTACGTCTCGGCGTCCATCTCGTGACAGTCCTCGCACCACGTCGCCGACAGCGACAGCAGGATTGGCTTGTCCGCCGCTCGCGCCTCGGCGAACGCGTCGGAGCCCCACTCTCGCCATTCGACGCGCGTCTCGTCGGTCATATCCACCCATCCGCGGTGGACGCGGGTAAGCGCTTCGAGCCCTCGTGACACGACCGGTCACAGTCGCCGGGTCACGCGGGTTCCTCGACGGTCGCCGCGTCCGGGGATCGAGAGACCGGCGCGCCGCGGGCGGGACAAAAGGGCTATGGGCCGCGACCCGGTAGTGTCGCCCATGCGAACGCGCACGCTGATGGCGCTCTTGCTCCTCATCCCCCTCTCCGACGCGTTGTTACTCGTGGTCGTCGCGCAGTACATCGACCTCGTGCCGACCGTCGCGCTCGTCGTCCTGACCGGGCTCGTCGGGATGCTCATCGTCCGCGCCGAGGGGCGACACACCCTCAGAAGCCTCCAGTCGAAGTTCGCTGGGGGCGACCTCCCGACGAACGAGGTCATGGACGGCGGCCTGCTCATCGCCGCGGGCGCGTTCCTCCTCACGCCGGGGCTCGTCACCGACACCATCGGCTTCCTGCTCGCCATCCCGGTGACTCGGTACCCCATCCGCGAGGTGCTCAAGCGCTTCGTCGTCAAGCCGTACCTCGACAAGCGCGCCGACGGCTTTGTCACCGGCAACGTCTGGACGACGGGCTTCCCGCAGGGCGACTTCGGTCCCGGCGGTCCCGGTGGCCCCGGTGGCTCGCCCGGCCCGAGCGGTGGAAGCGGTTCGGGCGGAAGCAGCGGGACCGGCAGTAGCGGGAGTAGCGGCGGTGACGGCGTCTACGACGCCGACCCCGACTCCTACCGGTTCGACGGCGACGGCAACGACTCCAAGTAGCGCGTCGGGTCTCTTCTCGTATCGGTTCTCGTCGGCGGGTTGCACGCACGTAGCCGCGCGATTTGCTCGCGTTTCCGGTCCCGCAATCGACCGACGACGCCGACATTCACTAACACGCACCAACGCGCCTCCGAAAAGAAAGTCTTAAAATCAACAGCGCACAACGAGTGAATGCGCTTACCTGGGCCAATAGCTCAGTCAGGTTGAGCGCTCGGCTGATAACCGGGAGGCCCGCGGTTCAAATCCGCGTTGGCCCACTCCCGTTGGCAACGATTCGTTGCCGATGCGAGTTAGGGGCTCAAACTCCCCGGCCACCCAACTTCTGCGGATACTACTGACCGAGAGAACGCCCGGTCTATCGTTCGTGTCGTCGGGACGAATCAGCGGTGAACACTCGACAGCCTCGACCGAGCACGACTGCCCCGACATAGTAGATAACTAATGTTTAACTCAAATACCTGATTGTTCCGTACAAACACACACTTGTTTGCACATACTCGTCCGAATTCATTACCACTCGGCTGGTTGGGCGGACGAATACGGAGAAAGCTATATCACGCAATAGATTGTGGTACCGAATAACATGGAATACGAACTCACCTGTCTGTACGGGTGCGGCCACACCTCCACGGCCGACTCCCGCGAGAACGTCGGCGTTCTCGTGATGGAACACATGGACGACGAACACGACACGCCCGTCGACCCGCTCGAAGCGGGGGAACTCGCGTTGAAGCGCTTCGACGGCGCGTCGCTCCGGCAGGCGCGGCAGTAGCCGACTACTCGAACTTCCGTCAGGTCTTCGAACCCGAGTTTCTCTCGAGTGTCACCATCTCGCTCGTTCGAGTGGCCGCGCTGTCTGTCGATTCCGCGGTTCGGCGAGCGACCTATCCGAACAAATTTACTCAGTTCTGTATCCCAGTAGTATTAAACCCGTACACGCCATACGTGTTGGTGATGCCAACCATCGACGTCTCCGAACACCTGTACCGCCAGATTGAGTCCGCCGCCGACGGTGAGGACCTCGACGCGGCGATGTGGAAGATGGTCGGCCGGTACCAGCGCGGTAACACGCCCGGCGACTGACAGGATTCGGACCTCCCTCGACCCCTGACCGCGCGTGCGGTCATCATCAACCCCGCTCGCCGCAACTTGCCCTGTTTGCGGCGAGTCCGTTTTCCGTTTTCTGAGCGACTGTGCCCGTGAGTGGTTTCGCCGCCGTACTCGTCGCCCTCGTCCTTCTTTAGCGACGCGTCCGTAGCCTCTCGCGTGTTCGACGCCGAACCCACCGGAACCCTCGGGAAGTTCGCGGAGACGATGCGCGTCTTCGCCGAGCGGCGGCCGTCCATCCGCGACCTGTTGCACAGTCGAACCGGGTCGTTCGACCGCGCCCACGCGGTCCTGCCGTCGACCGTCGCGGCCGGCGAATCCCTCGACCTCACGGTGCAGGTGTGGGACGAGTACGAGCGGCTGCACAGCGCGTACGACGGCGACCTGCGGGTGTCTGCGACCGACGATAGCGCGACGTATCCAGACCGCATCTCCCTCGCCGGCGACGACGAGGGATACGTCAGGCTCGCCGACGCCGTCTCCTTCGAGTCGCCCGGCGTCCACTACCTGACCTTCTCGCGGCCCGGATTCGACGAACGGTACGTCTCGAACCCCGTTTCCGTCTCCGCCGACTCCCCCGACGAGCGCGTCTACTGGGGCGATATCCACCTGCACTCGCGACTCTCGGACGGCACGGGGAACTTGAAGAAGGGGTATCGGTTCGGCCGCGACGCGATGGCTCTCGACGTCGTCGCCTACACCGACCACGACACGATGGGGTTTTTCATCCCGCCGTCGCTCCAGCGCGCCCTCATGCACGGGTGGTACTTCGACCGGTCGCGCCGCGTCGCCGACCGGTTTTACGACCCAGACGAGTTCGTGACGCTCGTCGGCTACGAGTGGACGAAACAGCCCAACTGCGGCGGCCACGTCAACGTCTACTTCGAGGACGCCGACGACGCCGTCCTTCTGGACTCTCGCGGCGGGACGACGGACACCTACGAGAAGCTCTGGAGTCGCCTCCGCGAGTTCGAGTCGACCCGCGACTCGCGGGTCGTGACGATCCCGCACCACCCGACGGAACGCATGTACCCCTTCGACTTCTCGGCCGTCGAGTACGACGACGAGCTTGCGCCGCTCGTCGAGGTGTACTCGCAGTGGGGGTCCGGCGAACGCCCGGGCGACGAGGGGAACCCGTTCCCGCTGGCGATGGGGCGCGGCGAGACCGACGAGCCGGGTCACTTCGTCCGCGACGCCCTCTCGATGGGCCATCGAGTCGGTCTCGTCGCGGGCGCGGACTACCACGGCCCGCACCCCGGCCACTCGCTCATCCACGCCGACCCGCACCTCCCTTCCGTCCGCGAGTGGGTCGAAGACGGCGTCGGCTGGTCGAGCATCTGGCGCGTCTGGAACGAACGGAGCTACCCCGGCGGCCTCTCGGCGTTCCGCGCGCCCGAACTCACCCGCGAGGCGGTGTTCGAGAGCCTCCGGAGCCGCCGCGTCTACGGGACGACCCAGCCGCACCGCATCCTCGCGTCCCTCTCCGTCGGCGGCGTCGAACCCGGCGAGAACGACAGTTCACTCCGCCTCGATGCCCGCGACGACCCCCGCGAGGTCGACGTCGAGGTCGCGGGGACCGCCCCGCTCGAACGCGTCGAGGTCGTCAAAAACGGCGAGACGTGGCGGTCGCAGGCGATTACTTCGGACCCCGACGCGCCGCTTTCGGCGTACACGACGGCTGTCTCCTGGACCGACGACGACCCGGTCGAGGGGACGGTCTGGGACGACGACCGGCGCTCGGCGGCCGACGCGTACTATCTCCGGGTCACGCAGGTCCCGCGTGACTGCGAGTTCCCCGGGACCGCGTGGGCGGGCCCGGTCTGGGTCGATCCGCCGGACTGAGCCGACGTCGCGGCGGTCGCGCTCGCGACCGGTCGGCCTCTCAGCCGAGGACGCTCGTCACGCCGAGGCTTTCTGCGACCAGCCACGCGACGAACAGCGCGTAGGTTCCGAGGAGAAGGTACGACTCGCCGCGCGTCAACGCCATCTCGGTCCGGAGGACGGCGAAGAAGACGACCGACGCGCCCGTGAGGAAGCTCATCATCGGGACGACCTCCTCGAAGGCGATGACCGCGCCCCCGGCGACGAGGATGCCGACCGGGAGCGCGACGAGGAGCGCGAACACGTTGCTCCCGAAGACGTTTGCGAGGCTCATCGACGCGTTGCCCTGCCGGGCGGCCGCGACGCTGACGAACGTGTCCGGCAGGCTCGTCCCGGCGGCGACGACCGTCAGCCCCCAGAGGAACGGCGACGTGCCGAAGGCGTCGCCGAGACCGACCGCCGCGCGGACGAGCAGTTCGGCTCCGACGAGGATAACCGCGAGCGACGCCACGAGAGCGACCCATTCGCGTTTCGGGTTCACGTCGTTGACGACCGCGGTGAGTCCGGCGCGGTGCTCCAGCGTGTCGTGGTACTGCATGAACAGGTACAGGCCGTACAGCGATAGCGGGATGAGCGCGAGCGCGGGGCTCACGAACCCGTCGAGGCTCGCGGTGTCCACGGCGGGTCGGTAGATGACCGCGAGCGAGAAGGTGAGCACGAGAACGGCGATAGAAAGCAGGTAGAACTGCGCCTCCTTGTAGACGAGGTCGCGGTTCGAGGCGAGCCGTCCGCCCTCGCCGACCATCGCCGACACCGACGGGATGATGAGGATGTTGTAGACGGCCGACCCGACGACCGCGCCGACGCCGATGTCGAACGACTGGTACCGGACCGTCGCGATGACGATGCTCGATAGCTCGGGGAAACTCGACCCCACGGCGGCGATGATGGCTCCCTGCACGATGGCGGGGAGTCCGTAGTACGCGCCCAAACGGTCCGAGGCCTGCACGAGCATGTCGCCGCCCTTCCACGCGAGAATCGCACCGGCGGCTGTGAACGCGACGAGAACCGGAACTGATGCCACGCCCGCACTTCGGCGGCCGGTGGGAAAAAACCGACCCGACTGGCTGCGTCGGCTGATTTCGGCTCGACCCGTCCGCTCAGAACCCCTCGCGCAGGTAGCGGTCCCGTTCCGTGAACACCGAGGCGAGGGCGTCGGCCGCCTCCTCTCCGGCGACCGAGAGGTGGTCGGTGCGGGCGAGCGCCTCGACGGTCCGCGCGCCGACGAGGAGTTGCGAGAGCGCCCCGATTTCGACGGTCGCGTCCGGATTGATGTCGCCACCAACTGATTCGACGCTCGCCGCGCCGTCGACGACGGTGACCCGGAACGACCCGTCGTTCCAGTCGCAGCGGTCGTCGTCGACCGCGAGAACGAGGTCGCAGGCGGCGTCGCCGAGGAACGAGACGGCTTCGAGGGCCGCCGGCACCTCCACGATGCGGACCATCGGGCCGGGCTTGAGTTCGACTGTCGCCGCCCGCGGGTCGGTCAGGTCGTCGATGAGCCGGGTCGACTCGTGTTCCGACGAGAGGACGACCTCGTCGACCTGCGAGTCGTGGTCCCGCAGGAACCGAAACAGCTGTGCGCGGGCCTCGGCGTCGACCGCGACGAGTTCGCCCACGGACAGCGTCCGCGACTCCCAGTCGCCACTCACGTCGTAGACGACGTAGCCGCGGAGGTCGCCGTCCCGTTCCCAGCCGTAGACGAACGGGTCGCCGTCCCAGCCGCGGAACAGTCGGTGACGAATCCAGCCCTCGTTTCGGTCTACCGCGAGGTCTTCCGTCGCCGCGGTCGCGTACACGTTCTTGACCCGGGCCCAGTCGTCGGTGTCGAGGCGGACGAACTCCCCGGCCGGGTCGGCGGCGACCGCCCCGAGTTCGTCGGGCGGCACCGTCGTCTTCGCGTAGTTGTTCGCCGTCGCCCAGCCGAACCGGCGGTAGAAGGCGTACTCGAACGGCCAGAGCGCCGAGAGATATCGGCCGGTGTCGCGGAACTCCGCGAGGAGGTCGTCGAGCATCGCGCCGACGTGGCCCTGTCGGCGCGCCTCCGGCGGCGACGCGACCGCTGAGATACCGGGGAGCGGGTGCCACTCGCCGCGGACGCGAGCCGTGAAGTCGTAGAAGGCACACACCGTCCGCAGGTCGGCCGCGTCGAGGTCCTCGACGGGCGCGTCGGGTGGGGCGTCGTAGAACCCCCGCGGGCGGTAGCTCTCCGGGTCGGGCAGTCGCTCGTCCGACCAGTCGGGGCCGTTCTCGGGGCGAAAGGCGTAGTTGAGGAACTCGCGGTACGTCTCGCGGTGCTCCTCGGGGAGGGGACGGAGGTTCATACCCGCGGTGCGTCGGGGGACCGTATATGTTTTCGGTGCCGCGGGCTCGGAAGCGGTCGATTACGATGCGATAACACCGACGGCGGAGACCGACGGCGCGACGAAAACTTCCTTCGTGGGCCGCTTCCCGAACCGTACGATTCACGTCGCCTCGGTCCCGAGCCCTGCACATGAGTGAGACGAAGCAGTCGTTGGTATCGCGGGGGAACCTCCTCCTCGCGGCCGTCGTGACGCTCGGCATCGTCATCCCGGGCGTGGCGCGCCGCCTCCTCGGCGAGGCGGGCTACAACGACCTCGGAATGGTCGTGTTTGTCCTCGGCTACGCGGGCATGGTCTTCGTCGTCTGGTACGGGTGGATTCGACCGCTCGACATCACCGGCCCGTCCGAGTAGCGCGCGCCGACCATCGGAGGCCGCTCCGTGCCGACAGCGGTTCAGACCCCGGGGGGAACCGCCCCGACAGCCCGGTCGCCCCAATATCGGGGGGTCCGACCGCTGGTTTCCAACGAGAATAACGGAACTTTGATAGTCGATTCGAACCGACCGAGAAAACAAGAATGCTTCCCCTTCAGCTCGTAGACACCTTCCTGCTCGACTACAACATCGGGCAGGCGCTGTTGCTCGTGTTCATCCTGTCGACGGTTGGAACGCTGCCGCTGAAGTCCCGGCACGTCCTCGGTATCAACACCACGGTGTTCGGGCTCATCTTCCTTCTGACCCCGGTGTCGCTGGGCAAGGCTCACTACCTGTTCCTCGGGATTGCGCTCCTCATCGTCGGCCCCATCGTCTACGTCTCGGGCCGTCGCTGAGGGGACGCCGACGGGCGGTTTCGCCCGACTCACCGCCGTTTTTCGCCGACAGTACGACGGACCGACTGACCGCAACCGACGGTCCGCGACTCGTTTTTCGCTCGCGACGATTCCGAAGAACGCGACGTTTAAACGGAGAGAACCGCAACCCACGGGTATGTCTGAACCGAGCGTTCCCGGCGGCCGCGGGGCCGTCTTGGACCTCCCCTGCGGCGAGACGAAGCGCGTCCGGGAACTCGACTTGGGCAAACGGGAGTTCGACTGTCCGTGCGGCGACAGCCACGCTGTCGTCATGGACGTTCACCCGCCCGACCGTTTCCTCCCGGAGTTCCTCGTCGAAATCCTTCAGGAGACCATCGAGACCACGAGCGACGACATGCCCGAGTTCGGGACGGCCCACCTCATGGGCATCGTCCTCGAGGAGTTCCCCGAGGCCGTCGTCTCCGAGGACGTCTCGGAGGACGGCGAACTCGGCGCGGGCATCGTCTGGGTGACCGATTTCGATTCTCGACGGCTCCACGAGATAATCGTCGAACTCGTCGTGGAACTGATGGAACACGCCGTCAGCCACGCCGACGACGACGAGGTCGTCTCGGAGTTCGAGTCGAAGATGCTCCAGTTCGACGTGAGCGAGTTCGTCGACCAGTACCGCGCCCAGCGCGACCTCGACCCCGAACCGTACATGTAGCGCGCGGACCGAGCGCCCGTTTTCAATCGATTCGAAGCCGCTCTACCGTCGGGTCCAGCGTCGCCTTCGCGCCGAGCGGAAGCGGCACCGTCGGATCGGCGTGGCCGAACTCCACGTCGAACACCGCGGTCGCGTCGGGATTGTATGCGTCGAGGACCGACAGCACCTCCGCGCGGAGCTGCGAGCCGTAGTCGGCCGGCGGCTCCCACTCCAGTCCGGGCGAGTACGTTCGCGGGCGACCGACCACGACGCCGTCGAATCGTTCTAACAGCCCGCGTTCGCCCATCGCCCGCAGGGTGTACCGGACTTCTCGGGGCAGCGGCACGTCCTCCGAAGTTTCGAGCGCGAGCACTGTCCCGTCTAGTTCCTCGGGGTCGGGGAGATAGCGACCGGTCTGGAGATGCCACTTCAGGATGCTGAAGTTGCCGCCCCAGAGCCGACCCGTCACGCGGTCGTCGCCCCGCCACGTCCGACCCGGGTTGTCGTGCCACTCTCTCGGCTCTTCGGTGTCGAAGTCGAACCAGTCGTCGGTCCACTCCGGCGCGGGTTCGACGACGCCGATGGAGCGCTCGAAGAACGCTTGCCGAAGGTACCGCTCGACGTACGGGTGTAGTTCGGGGTCCACGGTAAGCGTCGGGTGGAGCGTCGCGCCGTAGCTCACGACGCCGTGGTTCCAGAGGAACAGCCGGAGGTTGTCGTTGTCGCTGAAGCCGAAGAAGCGCGTCGGCGACGCGGTCAACCGCGCCGGGTCGAAGTGCGGGAGGATTCGAAGCTGGTCGTCGCCGCCGGTGACGGCGATGACGCCGCGTATCGACGGGTCCTCGAAGGCCGCCATCACGTCCTCCGCGCGCGCCGCCGGGTTGTCCCGGAGCCACTCCCAGTCGCGGCGGGCCGACTCGAAGACAACGGGGTCGAGCGAGAACACGTCGCGGAGTCGCTCGCACGCGCGGTCCAAGTGCGATTCGTCGATGGGGCGCGACGGCGCGACGACCGCGACCCGGCTCCCGGAGTCGAGCGGCGGCGGCGTCGTGAATACCGCGGGCATGCGTAGCCGGTACTCGGATACCCGTCAAAAGCCTTCCCCGGCCGCGACAGCGGCGTTCGGCAACATTTTCGAAATTCGCAATCGAGTTTCGGACCTCGTAATTTTTCGCCGGACTTATTACGATGTGCGGATTGGATTCCGACGATGACTGACGAGGACACCTCGACCGGACCTCAGCAAGGCACGGAGGACCGGACGATTTTGCTCATCGGAAGCGGCCCAATCCAGATCGGACAGGCGGCGGAATTCGACTACTCCGGCGCGCAGGCCTGCCGCGCGCTCCGAGAGGAAGGCGCGCGAGTTGTCCTCGTCAACTCGAACCCCGCGACCATCATGACCGACCCCGAGATGGCCGACAAGGTCTACATCGAACCCATCACGACCGAGGCCATCTCCGAGATTATCGAACGCGAGCGCCCCGACGGCGTCATCGCCGGACTGGGCGGTCAGACCGGACTCAACGTCACGGCCGAACTCGCAGAGGAAGGCGTCCTCGAGGAGTTCGACGTGGACATCATGGGCACGCCGCTCGACACCATCTACGCGACGGAGGACCGCGACCTCTTCCGCCAGCGCATGGAGAAGATTGGCCAGCCCGTCCCGAAATCGACGACCATCTCGCTGGAGGAAGGCGAGGCGGTCGAGAACATCACCGAGGAGGCCCTCGAAGAGCGCGTCGAGGCGTCCGTCGACGCCGTCGGCGGCCTGCCGGTCATCTCGCGGACGACCTACACGCTCGGCGGCTCCGGTTCCGGCGTCGTCCACGAGATGGACGAACTCGTCTCTCGCGTCCGCAAGGGCCTCCGCCTCTCGCGCAACAGCGAGGTGCTCATCACGGAGTCCATCTCCGGGTGGGTCGAACTCGAATACGAGGTGATGCGCGACGCCGACGACTCGTGTATCATCATCTGCAACATGGAGAACATCGACCCGATGGGGATTCACACCGGCGAGTCCACCGTCGTCACGCCCTCGCAGGTCATCCCCGACGAGGGTCACCAGGAGATGCGCGACGCCGCGCTCGGAGTCATCCGCGAACTCGGTATTCAGGGCGGCTGTAACATCCAGTTCGCGTGGCACGACGACGGCACTCCCGGCGGCGAGTACCGCGTCGTCGAGGTGAACCCGCGCGTCTCGCGGTCGTCCGCGCTCGCCTCGAAGGCGACCGGCTATCCCATCGCCCGCGTCACGGCGAAGGTCGCACTCGGCAAGCGCCTCCACGAGATTACCAACGAAATCACCGGCGAGACCACCGCCGCCTTCGAACCCGCAATCGACTACGTGGTCACGAAGGTCCCGCGGTGGCCCAAGGACAAGTTCACCGACGTGGACTTCGAGCTCTCGACGGCCATGAAGTCCACCGGCGAGGCGATGTCCATCGGTCGCACCTTCGAGGAGTCGCTGTTGAAGGCGCTCCGCTCGTCCGAGTACGACCCCGCCGCCGACTGGGACGAGGTGTCCGACGAGGAACTCGAAGCCGAGTACCTCGAAACGCCGACGCCCGACCGCCCGTACGCCATCTTCGAGGCGTTCGAGCGCGGCTACACCACGGAGGACGTGGTCGAACTGACCGACATCCACGAGTGGTACGTCGAGCGCTTCGGCCGCGTCGTCGAGGCGGTCGAGGCCGCCTCCGACGGCGACTTCGCCGCCGCCGCCTCCGCCGGCCACACCAACGCCAGCATCGCCGCGGCGACCGGCACGAGCGTCGGCGAGGTCGAACAGAACGTCCCCGGTCGCACCTACAAGCAGGTCGACACCTGCGCCGGCGAGTTCGCCGCGCAGACGCCGTACTACTACTCCGCGCGCAAGCCCGAGTTCTTCCGCGGCCCCTTCGAGGGCGACTCGGCGGGTAACGAACTCCGCGTCGACCGCGACATGGAGAGCGTCGTCGTCGTCGGCGGCGGTCCCATCCGCATCGGGCAGGGCGTCGAGTTCGACTACTGTTCGGTCCACGCGGTGCAGGCGCTCCGCGACATGGGCATCGACGCGCACGTCGTCAACAACAACCCCGAGACGGTGTCGACCGACTACGACACCTCCGACGGCCTCTTTTTCGAGCCCATCACGGCAGAAGAGGTCGCCGACGTCATCGAGGCCATCGACGCCGACGGCGTCATGCTCCAGTTCGGCGGGCAGACCTCGGTCAACATCGGTCACCCGCTCGAATCGGAACTCAAGCGCCGCGGCGTCGACTGCGAGATTCTCGGCACGACCATCGACGCGATGGACCTCGCCGAGGACCGCGACCGCTTCAACCGCCTGATGGACGACCTCGGCATCCTCCAGCCCGAAGGCGGCTCCGCGACCAGCGAGAAAGAGGCGCTCGACCTCGCCAACGACCTCGGCTACCCCGTGCTCGTTCGCCCGTCGTACGTCCTCGGCGGTCGCGCGATGGAAATCGTCCACTCCGACGCGGACCTCAAGGAGTACATCGAGGAGGCCGTTCGCGTCTCCCCCGACAAGCCCATCCTCATCGACGAGTTCCTCGCCGACGGCGTCGAACTCGACGTGGACGCCGTCTCCGACGGCGAAAACGTCCTCATCGGCGGCGTGATGGAACACGTCGAGGCCGCCGGCGTCCACTCCGGCGACTCCGCGTGTATGATTCCGCCGCGCTCGCTTGACGACGAGACGATGGCCCGCGTCCGCGAGGTCACGGAGGACATCGCCAGCGCCCTCGACACGGTCGGCCTGATGAACGTCCAACTCGCGGTCAAGCAGAACGAGGAGGGCTCGAACGACGTGTACGTCCTCGAAGCCAACCCGCGTTCCTCGCGCACCGTCCCGTTCGTCTCGAAGGCGACGGGCGTCCCGATCGCCAAGCTCGCGGCGAAGGTCATGGCCGGCAACTCGCTTGCCGACCTCGACGTGAGCGAGCAGATTCCCGAGCAGGTGTCGGTCAAGGAGGTCGTCCTCCCGTTCGATCGCCTGCCGGGTTCGGACCCGCGTCTCGGCCCGGAGATGAAGTCCACCGGCGAGGTCATGGGCACCGCGACCTCGTTCGGCAAGGCCTACGAGAAGGCTCAGTCGGCGGCTAACGACCCGATTCCGGCCGACGGCACCATCTACGTCGACCTCGCGGACCCCGAGTTCCCCGACGCCGACAGCGAGGCCGGACAGGAACTGCTCGACGCCTTCGGGGAGTACTACGAGGTGCTCACGCCCGAGGACGTCGACGACTTCCTCACGATGCTCCGTGAGGATAACTTCGACTTCGTCGTCTCCCGCGACCGCGAGACGCTCATCGACTGCGTCGAAGAGGAGGTCAGCTACTTCTCGACGTACGCCTCCGCGAAAGCGGCCCTCGAAGCCCGCGGCGCGGCCGACGAGGACATCGACGTGCTCCCGGTCGGCGAGCGCCCGCGCGTCGTCGCCAACTGGGGCCAGTAAGGAACCAGTACGGCGCGCGACCCACCCGACCCGATTCTTCGACTCACCGCCGACTCGACCCGTCTGTGCTCCCGACTGGCGGCCGACGCCGACCCGGACTTTTGACGCGTTCCCGAAGGTTATTGAGCCCCGCACCCATGCGCGGGTATGGCACGCAATCGCGGTCGCGTCCTCCTCGCCGGTGCGACGGGTCGGACCGGCCGACACGTCCTCGACGCGTTGGCGGACACTCCCCTCGTCGTCAGGGCGCTGACCCGCGACGCCGACGCCGAATCCGACCTCCGAGCGCGCGGTGCGGACGAGGTCGTCGTCGGCGACCTCCTCGACCCCGACGACGCCCGGCGGGCGGTTCTCGACGCCGACGCCGTCGTCTCCGCAGTCGGCGTCTCGGCGGGGCTCGAAACCATCCGCGGCGACCTCGTCGACGGCGCGGGCGTCGTCAACCTCGTGGACGCCGCGACCGCCTCCGGCGCACAGCGGTTCGTTCTCATGTCCTCCATCGGCGTCGGCGACTCGAAGGGCGGACTCCCGCTGTCGCTCCGCGCGCTTCTTACCGCGTCGGGCGTCCTTTCAGCGAAGGAACGAAGCGAGAATCGGCTTCGAGACGCGCCGCTCGACCACACGATTATCAGGCCCGGCGCGCTCACCGACGCCCCCGCGACCGCCGACGTGGTCGTCGGCGAGGGCGGCGACTCGGTCTGCGGAAGCGTCCCCCGTGCCGACGTGGCGAACGTCCTCGCGCACTCGCTTTTCACCCGCGAGACCGAAAACCGGACGTTCGAGGTCGTCTCTCGGCCAGGGCTCCGCGGGCGGGCGGACAACGTGGTCGACATCGACTGGACGCCGCTCCCCCGCGCTGAGGCGTCGGGCGACGAGGGCAAACGAGAACTCGCGGAGTAGCCGACCGCGGCAGCGCGGTCAGTCGAGTTTTCCGAGCGCTTCAAAGAAGTCGGAGGTCGGACCGGCGAGTCGGACCGGCGAGTCGGACCGCTCGATGTGAATTTCCGTCGGCGGCGACACCGTCCGTCGGGTCCGGCCGTCGCCGACGACGACCGACGACGGCGCGCCGGTGACGCTGACGGTCACCGCAGCATCCAACGGGACGACGAGCGGCGGCATCCCCGCGTCGGCGGCCATCTCGGTGATGACGAGTCCCTCGACGCCGGGGTGGACGAGCGGCCCGCCCTCGCTGAGGTTGTAGGCGGAGCTCCCCGCGGGCGTCGTGACGAGCACGCCGTCGGCGTGGCCGCCGGAGTACACGGAGCCGTTCACGCGGACTTCCAAGTCCGCGCCGCCGCCGTGACCCCGGCGCGGGCCGTGGACGACGACCTCGTTCATCGACGGGTCCATCTCCCAGCCGTCGCCGCTGGCGACGATTCTGGGGACCTCCCGAATCGATTGGTTCCCCTCGCGGAACGCGGCGACCTCGGCCAGCACCTCGTCGATGGCGTCGTCGGGCGAGACGGCGTTCAGGAAGCCGACCTCGCCGAGATTGACGCCGAGAATTGGGACGCCGTCGGCACCGCGGGCGGCGTAGAGAAACGTTCCGTCGCCGCCGATGCTCACCACGAGGTCGCAGTCGTCCAGCGACTCGACGGGGACGCCCTCGACGCCCAGCTTCTCGGCGGTCGCCGCGTCGACGACCGCCTCGGCGTCGACTTCGGCGAGCGCCTCGCTCGCGTCCGCGGCGAGGTACGCGGCCCGGCTGTTGCCCTTCTGTGCGACGATGCCGACCTTCATGCACCGCGATTTGGCGTCCCCGGGCAAAAGCCCACCGTCACGTCGCCCGGCCCGTCTCCGCTCGACGCCGCGCGGTAGCTCCGCGCACGGGAAACGTTCATCACGACGCCTGCCTACCTTGAGGTGATGGCAGGCACGGACGCCGGCCGCGCTGTCGTTCGGTGGTGGCTCCCGTGAGTGACGACGACTGGTTCGAGCGGGCACTCCGCGAGCGCGACGACGGCGAGACCGACGCAGACGACGCGGACCCGGACGAAAGCGAGCAGCGCGGCGATGGTGAGACCGACGGGTCTCCCGAGAGCGATGCGGTCGCGGACCCCGCGGACGAACCGTCGGAAGACGACACCGAGACCGGGGACAGCGGCGGAGAGTCGCTGTCGTTCGAGAACGGCGACCCGTTCGACGGCGGCGACTCCTTCGACGACGACCCCTTTTCGACCGACTTCGCCACGGCGTTCGAGAACGCGCCGATGCCCGACCCGGGCGGCGGCTTCGGCGACGAGCAGTCCGGCGACGAGTTCGGATTCAGCTCCGACCCGGGAGAGTCGGAGCCGCCGGCGTTCGACGACGAGGAGTTCGATTCCGATATCGACCGCATCGACATCGGTATCGAAGGTCTCGACGACATGATTCTCGGCGGCGTCCCGGACCGGTCGCTCATGGTCACTATCGGGAGCGCCGGGACCGGCAAGACGACGTTCGGCCTGCAGTTCCTCCGGAAGGCGCTCGAAGACGGCGACAGCGGCGTCTACATTACGCTCGAAGAGAGTCGCGAGCGCATCCTCGACACCGCCGACGAGAAGGGGTGGGACTTTTCGAAACACGAGGCCGAGGGGCGACTGTCCGTCGTGGACCTCGACCCCGTGGAGATGGCGAACAGCCTGTCGAGCATCCGAAACGACCTCCCGCGGCTGGTCGAGGAGTTCGGTGCCGACCGACTCGTCCTCGACTCCGTCTCGCTTTTGGAGATGATGTACGACCACCCCTCGAAGCGCCGCAGCGAGGTGTTCAACTTCACGCGGGCGCTGAAGGACGCGGGTGTGACGACGATGCTCACCTCCGAGGCGGACCAGTCCAACCCCTACGTCTCCAGACACGGTATCGTCGAGTACCTCTCCGACGCCGTGTTCGTTCTCCAGTACGTCCGAAACGACGACTTCCGCGAGACGCGGCTCGCAATCGAGATTCAGAAGATACGCGACGCCAACCACTCCCGCGAGACCAAGCCCTACGAACTCACGAACGAGGGCATCAGCGTCTACCAGCAGGCGAATATTTTCTGAGCCCGCGTTTCGCCGCGCGGCTCACGGAGGGTCTGTGTCCGACTGTATCGTTCCCGTGAGAGGGCTAAACGCGATTCGTCAGTTACGGCCGTCTCAGTCGTCGGCGGGCGCCGGTTCGGCCGACTGTTCGGACTCGAAGCCCTCGAAGTGGACGACCTCGTCGACGGGGCGGCGGTACTTGCGCTCCGCCTGCAACTCGCCGGCGTCGTCGGCGGGGATGCCCATCGTCAGGAGCATCACGGGCTCGTATTGCTCGCCGTCGATGTCGAACGCGTCGAGAACGGCGTCGGCGTCGAAGCCACCGATGGGACAGGTGGCCACGCCCTCGTCCCACGCGGCGTACATGAGCGACATGGCGACGAGCGACGTCGAGCGAACGGTCCAGACGCGGCGCTCCTGTTCGGGGAGGTCGGCCATGCCGGCGATGTTCTCGAGGATGCCGTCGCGGACCTCCTCGTTCGGCAGGTAGCCCTTCTCCAGCATGTCGTCGGTGACGGTCTCGGCGTGGGCCTCGGGGTCTTTGTTGCCAAGTACGATGACCGACGCGGCGGCACCGGTGACGTGTTCTTGGTCGTAGGCCGCCTCGCGGAGCGCCTGCTGTGTCTCGTCTTCCCGCAGCACGACGAACTCCCACGGCTGGAGATTGTAGCTCGACGGGGCCTGCACGGCGTTTTCGAATATCGTCTGGAGGGTCTCGTCGTCGAGCGACTCGTCGGCGTAGTCGTGGACCGAGCGACGGGTCGTCGCGACTTCCGTGAATTCCATTGGTTCCCACGAGGGGCGGCACGGAAATAGGGCGTTGCAATCCGGGTGAATCGGCCGATTCCGGTGTGTTCGCAGTGCTCGTATCATCACGCTACTGGGTGACGTCCGTGTCACCGCGAGGTCGGAGACACGGTTCTGTGGCGGCGTCCCCTCGTCGCGACTCACCTGACGATGGTCACGGGCACGGGCGACCGCCGGAGGACCTCCTCGGCGACGCTCCCGAGCAGGATGCGCGAGACGCCGGTTCGGCCGTGGCTCCCCATCACGACGTGGTCGTAACCGGCGTCGTCGTCCAGCACCTCGACGATGACTTTCTGTGGGCTGCCGACCTCGATGCGGTCGGTGATCGTCCTGTCGGTGTCGACGAGCCCCACCTCGGCTTTCACCTCGGCGAACGTCTCTCTCGCCTTCCGTTTCTCCGCTTGAAACCACTCTTCGGAGCCGCTGAGCGCCCGTTCTCGATAGTCGGCGTCGGCGGGGTTGATGACGTTCAAAAGCGTGAGTTCCGCGTCCGGCCACTCCGTGGCGGCGAAGCGGACCGCGGCGACTGACTGCGGCGACCCGTCGGTCGGAACGAGCACGTGTTCGGCCATATTTCGGCCTACTCGGCCGCGGGCTAAAAATCCGCCCGGCGGGTGCGCCCCCGAACAGCCGCGACCCGGTCCCTGCGACGGACGGCGCGGGGCGTTCCGGGTACTCAGTCGCCGTGTCGCGTCACGCAGGTCGAAAGCCCCGTCAGCTCGACGGGTTCGGAGTTGTCGGGCGAGTAGACGACCATCTGGCCCTTCTCCATGTACGGCACCTTGTCTTCGAGGTTCGGCGGGATGTTGACGCTCTTGATGGCGTCCTCGTCGCCGAGGTTGAGCACGACCTTGGTGTTCACCTGCTTGAACACCGGATCGGCGATGTCCTGTGGGTCCTGCGTGATGAGAAACAGGCCGAGTCGCTCCTTTCGGCCCTGCTTGGCCGCCTCAGTGAACTTCTGGATGACCTTCCGCGCCTGTACGGTGTCGGCGTCGGTGAGGAAGTTGTGCGCCTCGTCCATCCCGAGGACGACCGGCGTCTCCTTGATGCGGTCGCTCGCGGGGTCGTTCGAGAGCTTGTCGTCGATGAGTAACGCCGACACCGCGAGGACGAACAGCTCTTTCGCCCGGCTCGACGAGAGGTGGTAGGTCGGCACGACCGTCAGCCCGCCGGGGCGGACGAGCTGGTGGTCGAGTTCGGTTATCGGGCGGGCGTCCTGGTCGAACACGCCGCTCGGCACGCCGCGGACCCGACGTTTCACCGCGTCGAAGGTCGCCTCGTGGACCCGCCCCGACTCGTGGAGTTCCTCTTTCAGCGCCGGGTCGTCGAGGAACTGGAGGAACTGCTTGTACGTCCCCGAGTCGCCGTAATTCCGGAAGAAGCGGTTCAGGAGTTCGGTGAGCGCCGGGTACTGGTTGTCGTTGAGGCTGCTGCCGGCGACGAGCCACGGGAGGTCCCGCGCCATCGAGAAGGGGATGGTGAACTCTAACTGCTCGGCGCGGTGGTTCGCACCGGGGTACGACGACCCGGCCATCTTCGGGACGAGCGCGACGGTGTCGTCGTGGCCGCCGTGAGCGACGCCCTCGCGCTCGTAGCGCCGGGCCGTCTCGTCGTCCATGTCCGGGTTGTCGTCGTGCATCTGGGCGTACTCGTCCTGCGGGTCGAACTGGACGACCGCGGTCTGGACTTCACGGCCGTCGTCCATCTCGTAGCTCCGCTCCTCCGAGAGGTACTGCCGGAGGATGTTCTTCGAGGCGTGGGTCTTGCCAGACCCGGTGCCGCCGGCGACGAGCGTGTGGCGGAACACGAGCGGGTCGCCGTCGGTGTAGTCGTCGTTCAGTCGGTAGTCGATGGTTGGCGGCCGTGCCGCGGTTCGGACCTTCTCGCCGCCGACGGAGAGGTGGCCGAGGAAGACGCCCTCCTCGGGAATCTTCAGCCCGGTCTTAATCTGGGTCGCGTCGGTGGCCTCACCGACCGTCGCCTGTGGTTTCGGCACGCGGTCGACCATCCGGCGCTTGAGTTCGCCGCGGTCCGAAAACAGGACGGCGATGGGTTCGAGTTCGGCCATGAACTTGAAATCGCGCTCCTCGAACTCGTCTGCGGGGCGGCGCATCGCCCGGCGGGCGTGAATCTCAGTCGCGTCGTCGGCCTGAAACTCCTGGGCGTACTCCAGGCCGACGATGCGGCAGAACAGCAGTTCGTCGTCCGGGTAGGGGACGATGAGGTACTTGCCGAGGCGGACGCGCTCACGATTTCCCGCGGTCACGAACGCCCGAAGCGCCGTCCGCTCGGGGTCTTCCGACACGCGCAGGCCCTGCGAGACCGCAATCGCGCCGACGCCCCGCTCGTCGCCGACGGGGTCGGCGTCGTACTCGTCGAACTGCAGGTCGTCCGCCTCGTCGGTCGGGCCGGTCGCATCGGTCGAATCGCCGCCGTCGCGGTCGTCGCGCCCGTCGCGGTCGATATCGACGGCGTCGCCGTCGGCTGAACTCGCGGCGGTCGCGCTCTCAGTTTCCGAGACGGATTCAGAACGCGCGGAGCGCCCGTTTCCGGTGGCGTCAGCGGTCGGCTCGTCTCGGTCCGCGTCGGACGAGTCGTCGGGGTCGTCGCCGGCGAAGTCGCTGAAATCCCCCAAATCGGTCATGTTCCAACGCTTGCGGGCGGCGAGTAAAAAGCCACGCGTCGGCGACGGTGCGCGGTTCCCCTGTCGAACGGTCCCAGATGACGCGCTCTCGGGCCGTCGCGTACGACTTTTCCGTGTCGCGCACCTAGCCCGGCTATGTTATTGGTCCGCGGTCACGGCGGCGGCACGGCACTCACCGGTACGATATTCGAACGGGGGGAGCAAGCGCCGACCTACCGCGGCGCGCCGGACGAGGACGCGCCCTACGTCTGGGTCTGCGACGAGTTCTACGAGGTCGAAAGCGGCGGCTCGGAGACCGAAATCGACGGGCGGACGATTCGCGTCGCCTTCGACACGCCGCTTCCCCGCGGCTTCGACACCCGTGAGCAGGCGCTGTCGGCGGCCAAAGAACACGTCAGGACGCAGTTCGCGCGGGTCGGCGTCCCAGCCGACGATGTGCGGGTCGAGGTCGTCAGACCCGAAGAGGAGGGGACGCCGGAGGACGAACAGCCGGATGCGGCGGACCGCTCCGCGGACGAGGGCTCTCCCGAGGGCGACGCGTCGCTCTGAGGGAGGTCGGTCGCCGGGGCGCGCTTCGGTCGGGCCGCTCTTACTCGTCGGCGTCGACCCAGCGGATGTTGTCGTAGCTCTTCATCTGGTCAGAGTCGAGTTTCTCCGAGAGCTTCCGCCTGAGCGCGGCCTTCTCGCCGACGCTCACCCGCGCGAGTTCGTCGGCCTTCTCGACCGCCAGCGGCGGCCCGCGCGTGGCGGCCACGTCGCGGACGACGTGGTGCATCAGGTCGGCGCGTCGGTCGGGGTCCTTCGTGAACGCGTAGGGCGCTTCGACCCGGTAGCACACGTCGGTTCGGGGGTCGTACAGCACGAAGAACGTCACCGTGTACGCCTCGGGGTCGAGCGTTCGCTCGATGCCGAACGCCTCGCCCTCGGCGCTCAGTTGGCGGTCCGACCCGCCGCGCGAGACGAACCAGCTCGTGAACGTGAGCTCCTCGGTGCGGCGCTCGTCGCCGTCGGGGCCCTCCCGGCGTTCGAGCAGGTTGACGAAAAAGGCGGCGTCGTCGACCCACGGCCGCCTGCCGGCGTCGGTCCCGTCGAGCTGTTTTCTGACCGTGCGGACGACGTGTTTCGCGCCGGGGTTCTTCACGAAGCCGGCGAGGGGCACGTCGCGCTCGACGAATCGCTCGACGAGGCGGATGTAGTTCTCCACGACGGCCTTCGGCTTCGCGTCGCGCGCGAGGTCTTTCAGTTCGGCGTCGCGGTCGCGCCAGTTCAGGAGTTCCTTCGGGTACACCGGCCCGTCGAGAATGAGCAGGTCGGAGACGGCGTCGGCGTGTTCGAGCGCGTGGGCGCTCTCGGCGAGGTAAAGCGCGAGCGCGTGGACGACGCCCTCGGCGTAGCGGTTGACTCGCGGGACGCTCAGGACGCGCCGGCGGCCGTAGCCCTCGTCGGACTGGAGCCACTCGTCCGTGTCGAAAAACTGGACCGGATCGTGGGTGTGGGCCGCCATGACGATAGAGCGGTGTCGGTGGAGGTCGAGGTCGGACGGCTCGGACGCCATCGCGGCGTGAGCCACGTCGAGGACGAGCCCGTTTTTGAACGTCGTCGGGTTGATGGTCCCCGAGTCGAGGCCGTGGACGGTCGGAAACGGCGACTCCGTGAGCGCGACGTCGTCGATGGCGGCGGCGTGGAGGCGCTGTTCGCCGAGCGGCTCGACGATTGGGAGTCCTCCGTCGGGCGATTCGAGGGGATCCAGCCACGATTCCCAGACCGTCCGCGCGAGGTCGTCGTAGTCGGCGTCGTCGACCGAGTCAGCGATGGAACTCGCCATGGACGCGATGTCGTCCACGTGGACGGGGTCGAGGGTCATATCTCGGCGTCGTCGCCGACGGGTATAGTGGTTGTCGTCGTCGGTGGGCGGTCGTTTGGACTGGCCCGCGGCGAGCCGACGCGCGACGGGTCGCCCCCTCGACAGGTCCCGGCACGCTCATACCGCTCCGTTGCCAACGCTTCACCGACGATGTCTGTCAGCGCGGTCGGGTTCGACCTCGACTACACACTCGCCGTCCCGACGCGGGACCGCGAGACGATTCTCTCGGAGGCGGCGGCGGCGGCGGGCGCGCCCCCGCTGACCCGAGAGGCGTATCTCCGGGCACACCAAGAGAACCTCACGCGCGAGACCCGCGCGCCCATCTTCGAGACGCTCCTCGACGAGCACGGCTCTCCCGTCGACCCGGAGCGCGTCGCGACGGCGTACAGAGAGCGAATCACCGACGCGGTCGTCCCCGTCGAGGGCGTCGAGGCGATGCTCGCCGGCCTGCGGACGACCTACCGCGTCGGCCTCCTCACCAACGGGCCGGTCGTGGCCCAGGAGGCGAAAATCGACAAACTCGGGTGGCGCGACCACTTCGACACGGCCCTCGTGACCGGGGCGCTCCCCGCCGGAAAGCCGGACGAGCGGGCGTTCCGCGCCCTCCTCGACGATCTTGGGACCGAACCCGAGGAGACCGTCTACGTCGGCGACAGCGTCCACCACGACATCGCCGGCGCGCACGACGCCGGGATGCTCCCGGTGCAGGTGCTCGGCGAGGGCTGTGACGACCCCGACCCGCGGGCGGTCGCCCACATCCACCACGACGACCTGCCGACGGCGCTTCCTGAACTCGTCGCGGACCTCTGAGTCGGTCGCGCGACGAGCGTCTATTCTTCGTCTCGGTCTCGGTCTCCGGCTTCGAGCGCCGCGACCAGCGCGCGGAACGCCGGGAGCGTCCACTTCACCTGCGCGCCGTCCTCGACGAACACGAGCGTCCGCGGCGGGCGGACCGCCTTCGGGCGCACGCGAAGTCCCTCCTCGGACGCGGCCTCGGCGGTCACGTCGGGGTGGGCGATGAACTCGACGCGGGCGCGGTCCGGTTGGACGTACACCTCGGCGACGCGTTCGCCGTCGGCGGCGACGGCGTAGGCGAGCGCGCCGTCGTCGGTCGGTTCCACGTCGGGGTTGGAATCGACGATGGAGAGAACAGAAAAGGCGTCCTCGTGGCCCGTGACCTCCGAGGCGAGCAGTTGAGCGATGCGTGTCCCGTCGGAGAGCGAATCGACGACCATGCCGGACGTTCGCGCCCGGACGGTTTCGGGGTGTCGCTTCGCTGGCGAGCAGAGGGGCGAAGGGGAAAGGCGGGAGGACGCTACTCGGCCAGCGACCGCTTTGCTTTCTCGGCCGCGTCGTCTACGTTCACGTCGTTCGCGCGCGCGAAGAGGACCGCGGCGGCCTCGGCGGTGACGCCGAGGCGGGACTGTCGCTCGTTGATGCCGGCGACGGCGGCCTGTTTTTCGATGCCGGCGGCGACGCAGGCGTCGAGAATCTGCTCGAACGCCGACTGCTCGCGGAGGACGGAGGCGTCGGGTTCGAACTCCTCGGGAATCTGTACGCCGGCGGGGTCGAACGTCGCGACGACCTCGCCGTCGTCGCGTTCGACGAGGCCGCGGCCCGCCGCGAGGTCGATGAGGCGCTTCGCCTGGTCCGGGGAGAACCAGTCGCGGTCGAGCGACAGGGCGACGACGAACTCGCCCTCGCCGAGGCGGGTCGAGCCGTGTTGCCGGAAGGGGACGGCGACGGTAACGTCGAGACTCATCGGTTCGACGGCGGGCGCGGGCGAACTAAACGGTTTGCGTTGCTATCGCGCCCGAGAGGCGTGGTGGCACCCGCCTCCGCGGAGCACCGATTCGAGCGATTCAAGTAGTCACCGAGGTTTTTACCCCGTATGAAGGACCAAGGACGCTCCAAGCGGAAGCGGACCGGCGGTCGGCGCAAGCCGTCCCGAAACAAGAAGCGCTACCAGCTGGGCCGCGAACCCGCCGCCACGACGGTCGGCGAGCCCCGGTTCCAGATCATCGACTCCCGCGGGAACAACGAGAAGGTCCGCGCCCTCTCGACGAACGTCGCGCAGGTCGCCGACGGCTCCGACGTGACGCAGGCCGACATCGAAGGCGTCGTCGACAACCCGTCGAACGTCAACTACGCCCGCCGGAACATCATCACGAAGGGCTCCATCATCGAGACGAGCGCCGGCCGCGCCCGCGTCACCTCCCGCCCCGGTCAGGACGGGCAGGTCAACGCCGTCGTCGTCGACGAGGAGTAAGTTTCTCTCCCCGCGTCGCCGTTTCGGCGCGGTCCGACTGTTTTACGCCGGTGAGCCCCGCGGCCGTCGCTCGCGGACGTGGTACGGTCGAAGTCGAAAACGAGACTGGACGATACTGAATCGAACCGTGCGACGAGCCGCTGTCAGCGAGTAGGCTGACCGGTCAGGGCGTCGGTGCGGCCTTCTGAAGCGCCGTCTCGGCGATGTTGCCGCCGTAGTCGGCGCTCCGGGAGACGGAGTCGACGATGAGGCCGAGCAGTTGCGCGCGGGCCGGGTCGAGGCCGCGGAGGAGCTCGTCGATGCCGCGGGCACTCGTGTCGATGGCCTGGACGGCCTCGCGGGACTCGTTGGCGAGGCGGCTCGCCTCGTCGCTCTCCTCGGCGAACAGCGCGTCCATGCCGCCGTTGACGACGGCCTTCGCCTCCTCGAACAGCTCCTGAATCGCCTCGACGATTTCGTCGTCGACCGGCTCCTCGAAGTTCAACGAGAGGTGGGCGATTTTGGTCGCGTGGTCGCCGATGCGCTCCAGTTGCCGGGCGGCGGACTGGTAGTCGAAGCAGATTTCGCGGGGCAGACCGAGTTCCTCGGCGGCCTTCGGGGTCCGGAGCGTCGCGCGGAAGATGCGGGAGACGACCATCCAGAGGCGGTCGACGTCGTCGTCGCGCTGGATGACGTCGCGGGCCATGTCGTCGTCCTGCTCGGCGATAGCCGCGATAGCGTCTTCGAGCATCGAAAGCGAGATGAGTCGCATCCGGGTGACCGCGTTGTGGATGGATAGCTCGGAGGAGTCGAGCAGGTCGCGGATGACGACCCGGTCGCGCGTCTCTTCGAGCACTTCGAGGCCGACGAGGCTCTGGGTCGCCTCGCGGATGGTCCGTCGCTGGTCGGTCGTGATGCGTGAACTCTCCAGCGCGATGATGTCGAACCCGCTCACGTACATCGTCATGACGGCGCGCGTGAGTTCGTCGCCTTCGAGGGTCGCGATGTCGAGGGTACCCTCAGTGCGTTCTTCTTCCGAGCGGGGCGTCAAGAACAGCGAGTCGCCCTCCGGATAGAATTCGACTTCGCTCCCCGCCGAGACGCCGTTGTCCGTCGCCCAGTCTTTGGGAATCGAGACGGTGTAGGTGGAACCACCCGTCACCTGCACCTTTCGGGTTTCGACCATGTCCGTGGGTGGTTCTCAATACACAATAAAACTGTCCATCTCTATATATTGAAGCCATATTTTATGTGATGGACGCGGACGAACGTGTTACGTTCTGATTCTGGCTCGAAACTTCGTCCACTCCGTAGTTATTTTGCACCGTGCCTGTCGGCCGGTGTCCCCCACGTTTTCTGACACGCCGGAAAAAGTACCCGTACGAGACGGCATCGAATGGGACAATCCGCTTCTTTCGTCGGTCTCACGCCGTTCTTGTTACATGTTAGCAATCATTGTGGACATACCGGAATGTATCACTATATAGTTGTCATAGCAGGGTATTTACGCGAAAATCGGCTCGTCAAAATCGATGACGCGTAACTCGGACAGCGGTCTTTCGCGGCGTAAGTTCCTGATTGCCTCGGGCACGGCCGGTCTCGCTGGACTCGCCGGGTGTACGGAGAACAACACCGACAACGGTGACTCCGGCGGCGACTCCGAGGGAGAGGACTCGTCGGGCGACGGGAGCAACGAGCTCTCGGGAACCATCGACATCGCCGGCTCCTCGACGGTGTTCCCGCTCGCAACCGCGATGGGTGAGCGCTTCCAGACCGAGCACTCCGAGGTCAACATCAACCTCCAGTCCACCGGCTCCGGTGGCGGCTTCGCGAACTACTTCTGTACGGGCCAGACCGACTTCAACAACGCCTCGCGCCCCATCAAGGGCGAAGAAGAGACGCAGTGTGAGGACAACGACGTGACCCCCGTCGAACTCAAGGTCGCCACCGACGCGCTGACGGTCATCGTCAACAACGACAACGACTTCATCGGCGAGGGCCTCACCGTCGAACAGCTCCGGACCATCTTCTCGGCCGAGTCGACGCCGACGACGTGGTCCGACGTCAATTCCGAGTGGCCCGACGAGGAAATCGAAATCTACGGCCCCACCGACGCCTCCGGTACGTACGACTACTTCATCGAGGCCATCCTCGGCGAGGAAGGTCCGGGCCACCGCCAGGACTACTCCGCGACCGAGCAGGACCGCACCATCATCCAAGGCGTCGAGGGGTCCGAGTACGCCATCGGCTACCTCGGCTTCGCGTACTACAGCGAGAACACCGACGCCGTGCAGGCGGTCGCCATCGAGAACGACGCCGGCGAATTCGTCGAACCGTCGCTCGACACGGCCCTGTCCGGCGAGTACAACCCGCTTTCCCGCCCGCTTTTCACCTACCCCGCCCGCGAGTCGCTCGCGGAGAACCACGTCGCCGAGTTCGCTCGCTACTGGATTGACAACGCCACCAGCCGCGAAATCGTCGCCGAAGAGGTCGGCTACGTCCCGCTCAGCGAGGACGAGCAACAGGAGATGCTCGACACGCTCAACGCGGCCATCGAGGAAGCCAACTAGCCGCTCTCCCGACAGAATCAGCTAACGAAGCGCTTTTTCATATACCACGATTCAATCCAACCAATGAGCACAGATGACCTCGAAACCGACCTCACGCGGAACACGGAGAATTCGCCGCGTGAGCTACTGACGCGGTCGTTCTTCTTCCTGTGCGCGGCGTTGTCCGTCGTGACGACCCTCAGTATCGTCGGCCTTCTCATCACGGAGGCGTCCAAGTTCTTCACGCTGACAGCCCCGCTGATGGGAGTCGCGGGGGAGACGGCGTCCATCGTCGACTTCCTCACCGGAACCACGTGGCAGATACACAGCCAAGAGTTCGGCGTGCTGGCGCTCGTGTCGGCGACGCTGATGGTCACCATCGGGTCGGCCGTCATCGCGCTCCCGCTCGGCGTCGCCACCGCCATCTACCTCAGCGAGTACGCGAGCGCACAGGCGCGCTCGATTCTCAAACCCGCGCTGGAAATCCTCGCTGGCGTCCCGACCGTCGTCTACGGCTTCTTCGCGCTCATCTACATCACGCCGGCGCTGGAAGTCGTCTTCCCCAGCATCGGGACGTTCAACATGCTCTCTGCGAGCATCGTCGTCGGCATCATGATCATCCCGATGGTCGCCTCCATCAGCGAGGACGCGATGTCCGCCGTCCCCGACGAACTCCGACAGGCGGGCTACGGCATGGGCGCGACGAAGTTCGACGTGTCGACCGGCATCGTCGTCCCCGCCGCGCTCTCCGGTATCTTCTCCTCTTTCATCCTCGCGCTCTCGCGCGCCATCGGCGAGACGATGGCCGTCACCGTCGCCGCGGGCGCGCAGGCGAAGTTCCTCAATCCGCTGAACCCCGCGTCGTATCTCGAAGGCGCGCTGCCCATGACCGCCGCGATGGTCCAGCTTCTCACCGGTGACATCACCGGTGGCGGGCTGGCCTACCGCAGTCTGTTCGCAATCGGCCTCGTGCTCTTCGTCATCACGCTCATCATGAACGTCATCAGCGACTACGTCTCGCGGCGCTACCGGGAGGCATACTGAAATGGCGACCGACACCGACTCCGGCTACATCGACAGCTTCGGACAGGTCAGCCGAACCACCGGGACGGTCTTCCGGTACCTGCTGTTGGCCGCGACGATGTTCGGCATCGTCACCCTCGCCGTCCTCCTCGTCTACGTCGCCAACGACGCGATTCGCCCGCTCACCGCCGACCTCGGCTGGCATCTCACCTTCTTCCTGACGCTCGTCGTCCCCACGACGGTCGTCGGCGGCTACCTCGCCCGGCGCAACGTGCCGGCGCTCAAACTCGGCGGCATGGTCGTCGGGATGCTCGCGGTGTTCCTGCTGTTCAGCGGAGGCGTCGCCATCGTCTTCGTCGACATCATTCCGCCGCTGACCGGTCTCTCGTACGTCGTCGGCCTTCTCGTTCCGGCGGCGCTCGTCGTCGTCCTGACGAAGTACGAACAGCAGATTCCGTTTACCCTTCGCGTCGCCGTGACCGGTGCCGCGTTCATCCTGTCGCTCGTCGGCGTTCCGGGGTACTTCCACAGCATCCCCGAAATCATCCGCCAACTCCCCGTGGTCCCGGCCGACTGGATGATTCTGACGCTCGTCCTCGGCGGCGTGGCCGCGGTCGTCGTCGGTCAGTACGTCGCCCGCATCCGCGAAGACACCACCGCGGGACTCGCGGCGGGCGCGTCGGCGCTCGTCTTGACCGGTCTCGCGGCCGTCGTCGGCCCGATGCTCGGCGTCGACGCCAACGCCGCCGCCGTCGTCACGTCGGTCGCGTTCGTTCCCACGGTGGCCTACGCCGGCGGTGCGGCGGTCACCCGTGAACAGGAGCGAATCGGCCTCCTGCTCGCGG
>NZ_JAMYJY010000099.1:0-13951 GCF_024136985.1 Haloferax sp. AB510 | reverse complement strand
GGTCGGGCGGCTTCTGAGTCCGGCCCGACGACGCCGCGGGTGTCGCCGCCCGCGCCCCCCGCGCTGAATCGCGGCGCTGTCGCTCGTGGGTGTCGCGTCTCGGGCGTCGGCCGAACCGACCGACGCTACTTCAGGTACTTGTGTTCGCCCTCGTTCCGCTCGGCGAGTTCGTCGAGGAACTCGTGGGCGCGCTCGAATATCTCGCGGGGGCCGTCCTGCGTGATGGTGTTGATGGCCTGCTCGTAGTCGCGCCACTGGAGGTCGCGGTGCTCCGTCGAGAGCTCCGCGGACGCCTCAAACGAGCGTGCGATAAAGAGGTGGACCGTCTTGTGAATCGTCGTACCGTTCGCCTCGAAGACGTAGCTGTAGTCCTCGCGGAAGCCATCGATGAGACGGAAATCTTGGATTCCCGCCTCCTCTTTGACCTCCCTGATTGCCGTTTGCTGAAGCTCCTCGTCCCCTTCGACCCCGCCCTTCGGGAACTCCCAGTCCCCGGGACGGCTCTTCAGGAGTAAGTACTCCCTCCGGCCGCGGGTGTCGCGGAAGAGAATGGCTCCAGCGCTAACCGCTTCGACTGCCATTACCCGAAATAAACGTGCCACCCTTTAAGAGGGTATCGGAGATTGTAGCGCGTTCGCACGGTCGTTCGTTCGGGATTCGGGTGGCGGAGGCCCGGAGTCCCCGGTTCGTGTAGATGCGCTTTTACCGTCGGAGCGTGCAACAAGGAGTAGTACCCAGCTATGGCCTTCGTCACAAAACTCACCTTTCAAAGCGGTGATAAGGCGGTCCTCGACCGAGTGGTCGACGACCTCAAGCAGTTCGTCGAGCGGAAGGGCGCGGAGTGCCGCGGCCCCCACTCCGACCAGCCGAAGCAGGTGAGCGTCCCGCAGTACCGGACGCTCCAACCCGGCGACCAGTTCTCGTCGTGGTCCTACCCCGTGTACACCCGTCGGCTCGAAATCCACGGCGCGGACCAGATCGCCCGCGAGGTCGGTCTCAAGGAGTTCCCCGACAGCGTCCACCTCGAAATCGAAGTCGAACAGAAGAAACCGCTCGGTCACCGTCGCTGACGGTAGTCACGGAGCGCGAAAGAAGACGCGGGTCTGCGCTTTTTGTCGTTTTTTGACCGCTCAGGCGTCCGGCCCGAGGACTTCGACTACCTCGCCGGTACCGACGTGGTTGGTCGCGTCGAACGACGTGACCTCCAGCCGAACCTTGTCTTCGACGGCCGCGCCGCCGCCGTCTTCGACCCGGATGACCGAGTCGCCGATGCGGACGGTGAGACCGTCGCCGTTGCGCTCGCTGACGTAGGCCGCGATGACCTCGCCGGGTTCGAACGTCGGCGTCGCGGTGCGGAACGTCCAGCCGGCCAAGAGCTTATCGAGGCGGCTCATACGCGGCTCACCTCCTCACTCGTGCGGTCGGAGACGTACTCGCGGCCGTAGCCGGTCCACGCGGCGAACAGGAACACCGCCACGAGGAACCAGCCGTGGAACACGTAGGGGAAGACCGACGCGGGGTTCACGAGCATCTCCGCCGTGAACCACGGCGTCGCCTCGCCGCCGACGAGGCCCTGCATGGCCCCGTAGCCAGCGAGTAGGCCGCCACCCCACGGGAAGATGTAGCCGAGCGCCGAGGTGTTGGCGTCGAGGATGTTGGCGCGGCGGTAGCCGTTGATGTTGAAGCGCTTGCCGAGCGTGGCGACGTAGGGCGCGATGGCGATTTCGGCCGCCGTGTTGATGGTGACCGTCGCGTTGACGAGCGCCGTCCCGACGACCATCGTGGTCTCCGCGCGGCGGACCGTCGTGGCGACGCGGTCGATGACGAGCTCCTGAATCGCGTCGAAGCCGCCACCGGCGCGCATGACTTCCGCGCCCGCGACGAGCAGGAGCGTCAGGACGATAAGCGGGAAGAAGCCGGCCGCGCCGGAGTAGACGCTCCCGCCGACGCCGACCTGTCCCGCGGGGACGGTCTCGACGACGGCCCCGAGGAGGGGAAGCGCCTCGACCGCCTGCGTGAGGCCGTTCTGCGGCGCGCTGAACAGGAGCATGCTCCCGGCCGAAACGTCCACCAAGTTCGCCGCGCCGAGCGTGAGGTTAAACGCCGCCGCGAGGAGCAGTCCCCACGACACGGCCTCGATGATGTGTCGACCGCGGACGGCGAGCGCGATGACCACGGCGATATCGAGGAGGTGAACGAGCCCCCACGGCGACACCGACGCGGAAACCTCGCCGGCCACGTCGACGTACGGCATGCCGCTCCAGACGCCGGGGATTCCGAAGCCGGCGACGAGGTACGCCGCGATTGCGAGTGTCGCGGCGACGACGGCGTACTTCACGCGGGAGGCGACGACGCCGCCGATGTCGGCGTCCTGCGTGACCGCGGAGACGATGGTGGTGTCACTGACGGGCGCAAGGTTGTCTCCGAACACCGCGCCGGAGAGAATCGCACCGAACAGCAACACGGGGTTCGCCCCGAGGAGGAGCCCCGCCGGGAAGACGAGACTCGTGAAGGCGATTGCGGTGCCGTAGCCGGTGCCGATACCGGTCGCCAACAGTGCCGCGAGCAGGAACGTCACGGCCGGGAACAGCCCCGGACCGACGTTCAAGACCGTGGCTGCCCAGACGAGGCCGTCGACGAAGCCGCCGACCTGGATGGTCTCGGCGAACATGCCCGCCCAGAGCCACGCGACGACCGCCGTCGCGGCGACCCGGCGGGTCATGCCGGCGAAGATGACGTCCGCGTAGTCCTTCCAATCTCCCCGGACGAACAGTAGTCCCACGATAAGTCCTGTCAGCATCCCCGCGACGAGGCCGGTCGTATCGCCGATACCGAGGATACCACTCTGGAAAATCGCCCACGCGATGAACAGGGCGATGGGCAGAGCGCTCACGAGGCGCCCGCCACGGAAACTGAGCTCGATGTCCGGTTCTTCTGGCATCGTTTGTCAGAGATTGACTGTGATATATAATAGGCACGAATTTCCTCCAACTATTTCTTCCAAACTTGAGTTTCTCGGCCACAAATCGTCGGGAGCGTTTATCATCGCCGGGAGAAAAGAGTCCGGACATGAGCAACCGAGCGACGATGGATGACCTCGTCTCGCTTCGCCGCGACCTGCACCGCCACCCCGAACCCGCGTGGCGCGAGTTCTACACCACCGCCCGCCTCGTCGACGAACTGGAGACGCGCGACCTCGACGCGCTCTACGTCGGCCCGGAGATACTCGACGCCGACGAGCGCATGGCCGTCCCCGACGACGCCGAACTCGACGCGTGGTTCGAACGGGCCCGCGAGGCCGGCGCGCGCGAGGACGTCCTCGACCGCCTCACAGGCGGCTACACCGGCGCGGTCGCGGTCGTCGAACGCGGCGAAGGCCCGACCGTCGGGCTCCGCGTCGACATCGACGCGCTCCCCATCACCGAGTCCGAGGACGGCGACCACCTCCCGGTCGCCGAGGGCTTCCGTTCCGAAAACGAGGGCTTCATGCACGCCTGCGGCCACGACGCCCACGCAACGATCGGTCTCGGCGTCCTCGACGCCGTCCTCGACTCCGACTTCGAGGGGACGTTCAAGGTGTTCTTCCAGCCGAGCGAGGAGCAGGTCGCCGGCGGGAAGGCCGTCGCCGAGGGCGACCACCTCGACGACGTGGACTACCTGCTCGCGGTCCACGTCGGCCTCGATCACCCGACGGGTGAGGTCGTCG
This sequence comes from Haloferax sp. AB510, assembly GCF_024136985.1. Taxonomy (NCBI): domain Archaea; kingdom Methanobacteriati; phylum Methanobacteriota; class Halobacteria; order Halobacteriales; family Haloferacaceae; genus Haloferax; species Haloferax sp. AB510. The sequence goes on along the minus strand of NZ_JAMYJY010000099.1, from coordinate 10,245 downwards.
CCGGCGTCGGCGGCTTCCTCGCGGTGTCGCACTTCCGCGCCGAGTTCACCGGCGCCCCGGCCCACGCGGGCGCGAAACCCGAGGAGGGAAAGAACGCGAACCTCGCGGCCGCGACCGCCACGCAGAACCTCTACGGTATCTCCCGGCACTCCGATGGACCCACCCGCGTCAACGTCGGCCTGATGGGCGGCGGCACGGCCACGAACATCGTCGCCGAAGAGGCGTTCATCGAAGGCGAGGTGCGCGGCGCGACGACGGAACTCATGGAGTACATGGAAGACCGCGCCCACACCGTCATCGAGTCGGCCGCCGCGATGCACGACTGCGAGGTCGAAATCGGGGTCGAGGGGAAGGCCCCGAGCGCCCGGAGCGACGACGCGCTCGCGGCCATCGTCGGCGGCGTGAGCGAGGGAGTCGAAGGCGTCACCTCGATTCTCGAAAGCGACGACCTCGGCGGCAGCGAGGACGCGACCTACCTCATGCAGTACGTCCAGGACCGCGGCGGCCTCGCGGCCTACGTCGGCGTCGGCACCGACCACCCCGGCGGCCACCACACCCGGACGTTCGACGTGGACGAAGCGACCATCGGTATCGCCGTCGACGTACTCGCCGGCAGCGTCGAACGAATCGCGGCCGACCGACCCTGAGCCGACGAAGACGAACCTAGACGAGCTGAGAGCGCCGTTCGAGCGGTTTTCGGCCGACTCGACTCGTCTGAGCCGACGCGCGATCGAACGGACCGTCCGCGACGAACCGCCAGCGGTTATTTGTCCCCCCCCGTGCATAGCCGCCAGCGATGAGGCTCCTCGGAGGTGAATCGACCGAAGACGCAGACCTGCGTCCGGGTCTCGCAGTCGTCGGCATCGCCGTCGGCGTCGCGGTCGTCCAAGTTGCCGTCTTCCCCGACAGCCCCGAGGTTCACTGGCTCCGGTTCGCCGTGGAACTCCTCTTGGTTCCGATTCCGCTCGTCGGTGCGTTCGTCGTCGGGAGCGTCCGCGACGTGCAGACGGTCTGGCGACCGCTGTACGTCGGAACCGCGCTGGTCGCCGTCTACGCCGTCAGCGACGCGGTCGACGAGGTCGTCGTCCAGCCCGAAGCGTTCACGCTCGTCTTCGAGGACGGGACGCTCCTCGTCGGGTCGGTCGCGCTCGCGGTCGGCGCGATCCGGTGGTCGACCCACCGCGACGCCCGCGAGACGGACCTCCGCCGCCGCAACGATCGGCTCGACCAGTTCGCCTCGGTCATCACCCACGACCTCAGAAACCCGCTGAACGTCGCCCAGATGCGGCTCGAACTCGCCCGCGACGGCCACGGGACCGAGCACCTCTCGACGGTCGCCGACGCCCACGACCGGATGGAGGCGCTCATCCAAGACGTGTTACAGCTCGCCCGAGCCGGCGAGTCGGTCGGCGAGGTCGAGCGCGTCAGCCTCGCCACCGTGGCCGCGGACGCGGTGACGAACACCAGTCTCGGCGCGTCGGGCCTGACCGTCGAGGCCGACGCGGAACTGCTCGCCGACAGGGGACGGCTCACCGCCGTCTTCGAGAACCTGTTTCGGAACGCTGTGGAACACGGCTCCACAGGCAACCAGACTACGTCTGGTGACGCCGTCGAGCATGGCTCGACGGGCAGTCGGATTTCATCCGACGACGCTGTGGAACGCAGTTCGACAGGCAACCAGACCGCGTCCGACCCAGCCGAGCGCGACACGGCAGGTGGTCGACCGTCGCCCGACGAGGCACCGAACCCGGGAGTCAGACGACCGGTGCCGGACGCCACCGACGGGGGAACGCCCGGCGTCAACGTCCGGGTCGGCCCGCTGGACGACGGCTTCTTCGTCGAGGACGACGGCCCCGGCATCCCGCCGGAAGAACGCGAGCGCATCTTCGAGTCGGGCTACAGCACCGACTCGCGAGGGACCGGCCTCGGCCTCGCTATCGTCTCCGGCGTCGCCGACGCGCACGGCTGGGAGGTGTCGGCGACGGACGGCGAAAACGGCGGTGCCCGGTTCGAGTTCCGAAACGTCTCGTTTGCGGCGGAGACCGAGGTCAGTACTTCGGGTCCGCGCCCGTGAGTTCGTAGATGTCGTCCATGATGCGGTCTCGCTCGACCTTCCACCCTTCGAGGGCGCTCGGCCGACTCGGGTAGCGGCCGTAGTGGGCCAGCAGTTCGTCGGCGAGGCGCTTGATTTTGAAGAACTCGTAAATCTGGCTCCAGTGGCCGTAGCTCGACGCCGCGGTCTGCGCGAGGAGGACGGGACCGAACGAGGTCGTCCCGGAGTAGAGCGCTTCTGCGAGCTTTTCGCCGGGGATGGAGGCGATAAGGCCCATCAGGTCGTCCACGTCGACGGCGGTCGAGAGGATGTTGTACACGTCGAGGCTGGCGTAGCGGCCGCCGAAGTGGTCCATGACGCGCTGGTTGTAACGCCAGAGCATCTCCTCGCTCACGTCGCCGGCTTCGAGCGCGATTGCAGCCTGCTCGCCGGCGTACTTGCCGGCGTAGGCCGCGCCGGCGATGCCGCCGCCGGTCGTCGGGTTGACGTGGGCCGCGGCGTCGCCGACGGCCATGTACCCCGGCGCAGTCGCCGAGTCGTAGGGCCGACGGGTCGGGAGCGCGGCACCGAGCTTGTCGATGACCTCCGCGCCCTCGAACTCGGGACGCTCCCGGAGGTCTTTCTTCAGGTCGTCGACGAGCTTCATCGGCTCCTCCGTCATCTGGAAGCCGAGGCCGGCGTTGATTTCGGTCTCGGTCCGCGGGAAGTACCAGACGTAGCCCGCGGCGACCTCGGCGGGCTTGAACACGAGCGCGTCCGACCACTCGACGGGTTCGGGAACCTCGACGACCTCGCGGTACGCCGACGAGAAGTGCTGATAGGAGACGTTCGTGTCGAAGGTGGCGTCGGAAAAGTCCACCTTGTCCTGGAGGAGCGACAGCGAGCCAGCGCCGTCGATGACGATGTCGGCGTCGTACTCGACGACCTCGCCGTCGTGTTTGCCGACGATGCCGGTGACGGTGCCGTCGTCGTCCTGTTTCACGTCTTGGACAACCGTGTCGTAGTGGAGTTCGACACCGGCCTCGTCCGCGCCTTCGATGATGAGGCGGCCGTACTCCCAGCGGTCGATGACGGCGAGTTCGCCGGGGACCGGGATATCGAGGACGGTGTCCTCCTGCGGAATCTCGAAGCGGCCGTGGTCGACCTCGGTGTTGGTGAACGCGGGCTCGATTTTCGACTTCGGAATCGCCTCGGGGAAGGCGTCAGCGCCCTTCAGGGCGTCCCCGCAGGCGATGTGTCCCGCTTCCTCCGCGGACTTCCGCTCGACGATGGTCACGTCGTAGCCCGCGTTCGCGATGGTGGCGGCGGCGTAACAGCCGGAGGTTCCCGCGCCGACGACCACCACGTCCACGGACTGGGTCCGTGGGCTCGCCGAGGACTCCTCGGCGGTGTCGTTCTCGTCTGTGGACATGGTATCACCTCCATATCGCGGGCTGAAAACTCTTTACTCCCGCACCGACCGCGCGGAGCGAGTTCGACGGGAACCGCCCCGGCCGGGATGCGACGCTCGAACGGGCGAAATCGGAGAAACGGGAAAGAGAAAACGGAGAAACCGAGGGTTCCGGGTCGCTCAGCGGTTGTCGTCGCCGGTGTCGTAGTGCTCGCCTGCCGCCTCCGGGATGCGGGTGCGGCCGACGAGCGCGAGGACGACGAGGACCGTCACGTACGGAATCGTCTGGATGAGCGAGTCGGGGATGGCGTAGCCGGGGACCTGCTGGAGGCGAATCTGGGCGGCCTCCAGCCCCGCGAAGAGGAACGACGCGCCGAACGCGCCGATGGGGTTGTAGTTCCCGAAGAGGTACGCCACGATGGCGATAAAGCCCTTCCCGTTGACCATCGTCTGGTTGTTACCGACGAACTGTCCGAGGCCGAGCGACAGCGCGGAGCCGCCGACACCGGCGAGGAAGCCCGAGAGGAGCACGCCCGCGTAGCGGACGCGGCTCACGTCGACGCCGACAGTGTCGAGCGCCTTGGGGTTCTCACCGGACGCGCGGACGTGGCGGCCGAACGCCGTGCGGTTCAGGACGTACCACGACGCCGGGACTGCGACGAGCATCATGTACACCGCGGGGTCGGCGTCGAAGAACGCGCCGAAAAACGGGATGTCCGAGAGGACGGGAATCGTCCACGTCCCGAGGGTCGTCCCGAGGTTGTCGGTGTTGACGCCGCCGTAGTAGACGGTCGCCGCGAACGGCGCGAGGCCGAGCGCGATGAGCCAGACGGCGAGGCCGGCGATAATTTGGTCGGCCTTGAAGCGGATGCAGACCACGGCGAACAGCGCCGAGAACAGCACCGACGAGAGGATGCCGGCGAAGAAGCCGATCCAGATGGCCGGGAGGCCGACGACGGTCATCTCGGGGCCGACGACGGCCGTCGTGATGACCGCGGTGAACGCCGAGATGATGAGGAGGCCTTCCAGTCCGATGTTCACCACGCCGGCCTTCTCGGAGAAGATACCGCCGAGCGCGGCGAAGGTGATGGGCACCGAGAGCCGGAGCGCCGACGAGAGCGTGCTCCGACTCGTGAGGATGGCGAGGAAGTTGCCCCAGATACTGCTCGGGAACGCGAGACCGAGGAGCGCGATGAGCAGGAAGACGCTCAGCGCCCCGCCGGCGAGGGTCGCTCTGTAAGACAGTTCGGTGTCGCGGAGCCGGTCGATAGTGGTCGTACTCATTCGTCGTCACCTCCGAGGCGGCCGCCGTCCGTGGCCACGGTCTCGCGGTCCGGTTCGAGGTCGATGGTGGAGCCGAGCATGCGGAAGAACTCGGGCATCGCGACGAACAGGATGATGAGTCCGCGGAGGACGCCGACGAGCTGCTTCGGGACGCCGGTCCCGAACTGGACCGCGAGGGAGCCGGATTTGAGCGTCCCGAACAGGAGCGCCGCCGGAACGACCCCGAACGGGTTGTTCCCCGCGAGGATGGAGACGGTGATGCCGTCGAACCCGAGCGCGGGGACGCCGGCCTGCCACTTGCCCATGACCATGAGCACCCAGATAGCGCCGCCCATGCCGCCGAGCGCGCCGGAGAGGAACATGCTCGTGACGGTCGTGCGCTTGGCGTCGACGCCGCCGTACTCGGCGGCCTCGGGCTGTTCGCCGCTCGTCCGGAGGTCGTACCCGAACGAGGTCTGTTCGAGCAGGAACCAGACGGCGACGACGAGCGCGAGGCCGAACGCGAGCGCGAGAATCGAGAAGTCGCCGCCCTGCGGGAACGCCACCGGGAGGAGCGTCGCCCAGTCGGGAATCGGCGTCGTCTCGACGACCTGCGAGTCGGGGTTACCGTAGAACTCGCTGACGAGGACGAACGCGATCTGCGCCGCGATGAAGTTCAGCATGATGGTCGTGATGACCTCGTTGGCGTCGGCGTAGGCCTTGAGCGCCCCCGGAATCGCGCCGTAGAGGCCGCCGACGAGCGCGCCGACGACAATGGCGAGCGGAATCAGAATGAGGCCGCCGACGAGCCCCGACGGGAGCAGCGGCGCGACGAAGAACGAAAACAGCGCCGTCGCGAGGCCGCCGAGGATGAGCTGTCCCTGCGTCCCGATGTTGAACAGGCCCGCGCGGAAGGAGACGGCGACCGAGAGGCCGGTGAAGATGAGGAGCGTCGTCTCCTTGAGCGTGAGCGCGAACCCGAAGTTCAGCGGGTTCCAGTTGGGGTTGAGCGGTTTGAGAATCCCCGGGCTGTTCACGAGGAACGGCTCGCCGAGCGCCCCGTTGAACAACACGAGGTACACTTCGACGGGGTCGTAACAGAAGCCGGTACCGAACAGCGTCGTCGCCGCGGTCTGGCACGTCGTGATGCGGCCGGAGACGAGGATGATGACCGCGCCGACGAGTACGGCCATGATGAGCGCGGCGAAGCTGATGAGGATGCGCTCCGTCGCAGAGGCGGCCGTCAGCCGCCGGAGGACTGCCTTCGCGTTCTCGGCCGCGCTCATTTGGCGTCACCCACGGGCGGTTCCGCGTCGGTCTCGGCGGCGTTCGGGCGTTCGCCGGCCATGAGCAGGCCGATCTCTTCTTCGGTGGTGTTGCGTGGGTCTACGATGTCCATGAGTTCGCCGTCGTGCATGACGCCGAGGCGGTCCGAGAGACCCTGCACTTCGTCGAGCTTCGAGGAGATGAGGAGAACCGCCTTCCCCTCCGCTCGGAGGTCCAAGAGCCGCTCGTGGATGAACTCCATCGCGCCGATGTCCACGCCGCGGGTCGGGTGGGTGGCGACGACGAGGTCCGGTTCGCGTTCGAACTCGCGGCCGACGATGAACTTCTGTTGGTTGCCGCCGGAGAAGGACTCCGCGTCGGCGTCGGCGTGCGGCGGTCGAACGTCGTATTCGTCGATGATTCGTTCCGCGTGGTCGCGCGCGTCGGACCAGTTTATCCGGCCGTCGGCGGCGAACGTCGGGCTGTGCTGGCTCCCGAGGATGCCGTTTTGGACGAGGTCGAAGTCCATCACGAGCCCGCGCTCGTGGCGGTCCTCGGGGATGTACGCCATCCCGTCGGCGATGCGGGAGCGGCGGGAGGCGTCGGTGATGTCTCCGCCCTTGTAGGAAATCGAGCCCTCGGTCGGCGTCCGCAGGCCGGTGATGGCCTCGACCAACTGCGACTGGCCGTTGCCGTCGACACCGGCGATGCCGAACACCTCGCCCTCGCGAATATCGAACGACACGTCGGAGACGGCGGGGATGCCGCGGTTGTCCTCGGCCGAGAGGTGCTGCACCGCGAGCACCTCGTCGCCCGGTTCCTGCGGCTCGGCCTTCGGTTCGAGGAGGACCTCGCGGCCGACCATCAGCTCGGCGAGTTCCTCGTTGGAGGTCTCGTCAGCCTTGACGGTGCCGACGTTCTTCCCGTTTCGGAGGACGGTGATGTCGTCGGCGGCGTGCATCGCCTCCCCGAGCTTGTGGCTGATGAAGATAATCGTCTTGCCTTGGGCGGTCAGCTCCTCGAAGACGCGGAACAGCTCTTCGACCTCCTGCGGGGTGAGGACCGCGGTGGGCTCGTCCAGAATGAGGATGTCGGCCCCGCGGTAGAGTGCTTTCAGAATCTCGACGCGCTGTTGAACGCCGACGCTCACGTCCTCGATAGCGTCGTCGGGGTTCACGTCGAATCCGTATCGGTTCGAGAGGTCGATGACCTCTTGGCGCGCACGCTCCCGGTCGACGGTCGTACCGAACCACTTGCGCGGTTCGTTGCCGAGGACGATGTTCTCGGCGACCGTCATGGGGTCGACCAGCATGAAGTGCTGGTGAATCATACCGATTCCGGCGTCGATGGCGTCCGCGGGCGAATCGAAGTCCCGCGGTTCCCCGTCCACGTGGACGGTCCCCTCAGTGGGTTCGTAGAGCCCGTAGAGGATGTTCATCAACGTCGTCTTGCCGGCCCCGTTTTCTCCCAGAAGTGCGTGCACCGTGCCGCGCTCGACGGTCAGGTCCACGTCGTCGTTCGCCACGACGCCGGGGAACCGTTTTGTGATTTCGTCGAGATGAACAGCGGTGCTCATCTTGACCCTTTTTTCGGGGGGGTTCGCTTAAACTCGTGGGATTCGAGTCGGCGCGGGAGTGGTCCACACGGATCGTCGCGGCGGTTCTCGGGGGGTTCGAACGTTCAACCCGCGAGCATGTTCGACTGCCCGCGGTGCGAAACCGGCAACATTGACTCCAACATTTGGGGATCCTGTCGCTCGGCGCGCGGCGTCGAAAGAAATGCGAGTGTCGAGTGCGGCGTTACTCGGTCGTCGTCGGAATCTCGATGTCGCCGGCGATAATAGCCTCGCGGGACTCAGAGAGCGAATCCTTCACGTCCTGCGGGATTTCGGAGCCGAGTTCCGCGCCGTAGACGGCGGCGACGCCGTCCTCTTCGAGGCCGAGCGTCGTGGTGGATCCGCCGTTGAACTCGTCGTTGACGACGTTCTCGACGGAGGTGTACACCGCCGACTCGACGCGCTTGACCATCGACGCGAGGATGACGTCGGCGTAGTTCGGCTCGGTCTGCGACTGGTCGGAGTCGACGCCGATGGCAAACTTGCCCTGCTCTTTGGCCGCCTGGAAGACGCCGAGGCCGCTGCCGCCGGCCGCGTGGTAGACGACGTCAGCGCCGTTGTCGTACATCGAGGTGGCAATCTCCTTGCCCTTCGCGGAGTCGGAGAACGACCCGACGTAGGCCACGTCGACGGAGATTTCCTCGTCCGCGTGCGCCACGCCAGCCTCGTAGCCAGCCTGGAACTTGCGGATGAGCTCAGTCTCGGTGCCGCCGACGAAGCCGACGCTCTTCGAGTCAGCCGTCGTCGAGCCGGAGCCGGCCGAGAACTCCTGGGTCGTGATGAGGCCGGCGAGGTAACCGACTTGGAACGAGCCCTGCTCCTCGCGGAACAGGTAGCTCGCCACGTTGTCCTCGTCGACCACGTCGTCGACGATCATGAACTTCTGGTCCGAGAAACTCGGCGCGGTTTCGGAGAGCGCGGACTTCTGCGCGTAGCCGATACACGACACGAGGTCGTAGTCCGGGTTCGACGACTGCGCGAACCGGCGCTGGAACTGCGGGAACTCCTCCGCCGCCGAGGGCTGAGCCTCGTCGTAGGCGATGCCGAGTTCCGATTCCGCCTGTTCGATGCCGCGCTTCGCGGCGTCGTTGAACGACTTGTCACCGAGACCGCCGAGCGCGTAGACCATGCCGACGTTGGCCGCCGGACCGGACTCCTCGGTCGTCTGCTCGGCCGTGGTGGTCTCTTCGCCGCCGGACTCCTCGGTCGTCGTCGCCGTCGTCTCCTGGCTCCCCTCGGACGGTCCGCCCGTACAACCTGCGAGGCCCGCGATGCCCGCGACCCCTGCCGCTTTGACAAAAGAACGTCTGTCCATATCTATGAACTCCTATTGAGACAGGGGCCGCGAAAATTGCATAAAGGTGTCGTTTCGAGGTTTCAGCGCCGTCGCATCACCACGTTTGCAAATCCTAGAGAACGGGTCTACGGTTCACGTCCGCGGGCGTCGAGTTCGCACCTCACCGGTCACCTCCGCCGGGAAGCCCGTTCAGGCGACCTCTATTTCGGCCTCGACGACGGCCGTCACCTCGTCGACGAGCGCGTCCACGTCGTCGGCCTCCGCGTACACGCGGATGTAGGGTTCCGTGCCGGACGGGCGGACCAGCGTCCACGACGCGTCGGCGAACTCCAGTCGGACGCCGTACTCGGTGTCGACCGACTCGGGGGCCATCGCGTCGGGAAGCGAGGTTTCGAGCGCCGTCATCGCCGCCCGCTTCTTCTCGTCGGGACACGGCACGCTCACTTTGCGGTACGGGCGCTCCGTGACTGATTCGCGCAGGCCGGCCATGCCGGATTCGGCGGCGAGACGGGCGATGAGCGCCGCCGACGCGACGCCGTCTATCCAGCCGCCGAGCGACGGGTGGATGTGCTTCCACGGCTCGGCCGCGAACACCACGTCGCCGCCGCCGGCGCGGGCGCTGGCGATGCCCTCGTGGAGCGCGCCGAGGCGGACGCGTTCGACGCGACCGCCGGCCTCGCGGACCCGCTCGTCGATGCGGCCCGAGGCGTTCGGCGTCGTGACGACGACCGGGTCGTCGGCGTCGGAGACGCGGACGTAGTGCTCGGCGACGATGGCGATGACGGTGTCCTCGTGGACGACCTCGCCGTTCCCGTCGATGATGACGATGCGGTCGGCGTCGCCGTCGTGGCCGATGCCGAAGTCGAAGTCACCGTCGGCGACGAACGCGATGAGGTCCGCGAGCGTCTCGGGCGTCGGCTTCGACTCGCGCCCGGGGAAGTGGCCGTCTATCTGCCCGTTGAGCGTGACGACGCGCGCGCCGAGGTCGCGGAGGACCTGCGGCGTGCCGAGCGCGGACATCCCGTTGCCGCAGTCGACGGCGACGTTGAGGCCGTCGAGGGCCGCCCCGTGCCGGCCGGCGAACGCGACGATAGCGCTTCGGTAGGCGTCGAGGACGCCGCTCGTCCCCGTCGAACCCCAGTCGTCCCAGTCGGCCGGGGGCGCGTCCGCCTCGACCCGCGTCTCGATGTCGCGTTCGAGGTCGCGGTCGTACTCCTGCCCGTCGACGAACATCTTGATGCCGTTGTCTGTCGGGGGGGTTGTGCGAGGCGGTGAGCATGACGCCGCGGCGACCACGCGAGGCGAAGGCGAGCGCCGGGGTCGGGACGACGCCCACGCGGGTCACGTCCGCGCCGGCGGAG
>NZ_JAMYJY010000098.1:0-14144 GCF_024136985.1 Haloferax sp. AB510 | reverse complement strand
CGCGGCCGGCGCGGCCGGCGGCGGGGTCGCGCTCGACCGCGACCTCTACCGCGTCGGCATCGCTAGCGACAGTCCCTACTACGACGCGGTCGACCAGTCGTCGGCGCTCGACCCGCGGCCCGTCTCGGACCCGAACGTCGAACTCGTCGTCAGCGAGACGCACGTTTCGGTCGCGGACACGCAGACCGGCCGGGCCGCCTACGCCGCGTTCCGCGAGGCGGTCCAGTCGTACAACGAACGACAGATGGCCCACGAGGAGAACCAGTCTGCGGCGTTCCCGGTCGTCGTTGACCTCCAGTACCGCGAGCGCGCCGCGCTTGTCCCGGCCGGAAGCCGCGTCGACGGCGGCGCAGGTGGAGGAGGTGGCGGAGTCGGAACCGGCGACGGCGGGGGAGCCGGAACCGGCGGCGGCGGAGCCGACACCGGAACCGATGGCGGAACCGCTGACGACGCGGGCGGAACATCCGCCGACGGCCCGGACGCGTCCGACGCCGCGGCGGCCGACGACGGCGGCGTCGACGCCCCGTCGCTTGGTGGGATAGCGGGCCTCTTCGGCGGCGACACCAGCGGGTCGCCGGCGAGCATTAGCCCGCCGTTCCCGTTCGCCTCGCTCGTCCTCGCATTCGCTTTCCTCGTGCCGATGAACTTCGTGATTCAGGCCTACGGGTCGAGCGTCCTCAACGAGCGCATCAACCGCCGCGGCGAACTGCTCCTCGTCGCGCCCATCTCCCCGGGCGACATCGTCGCCGGCAAGACGCTGCCGTACCTGCTCGGCACGGTCGCTATCACCGTCGCTATCGCGGCGGCGGTCGGCGGTGGCGTCGTCTCGGTGGCCGCGGTCGTCCCCATCGGCCTCCTGTTTCTCGCGTCGACGTTCGTCGGCGCGATGTTCGCCCGCTCGTTCAAGGAACTCACGTTCGTCACGGTGACGGTGTCTGTGTTCCTGACGACGTACACGTTCGTCCCGGCCATCTTCACGAACGTCACGCCCATCGCGCTCATCTCGCCGTTGACGCTCGTCGTGCGCGACCTCGCGGGCGAGTCGATTCCGCTCGGCGAGTTCCTGTTTTCGGTCGGGCCGATTCTCCTCGCCGCGGGCGTGTTGTTCCTCCTCGGCGTCGGCGTCTACCGCGAGGAAGACATGTTCACCCAGCGGCCGGTCCCGCTGAAGTTCCTCGATGCGCTCGACAGCCGAATCTCGCGGGCGCGTTCCGTGGCGACCCTGTCGGCGCTGTCGATTCCGTTCGTCTTCATCGCCGAACTGCTGGCCATCGCGGTGCTGTTCGTCCTCCCGGTGGACCTGACCGTCCCGATGATTCTTCTCGCGGTCGCGATCATCGAGGAGTTGGCCAAGAGCCTCCACGTTCTCGCGGCCTTCGAGAAGGCGCGCTTTTCCCGGACGCTCCGGTCGTCGCTCGTCCTCGGTGGGCTCTCCGGGCTCGGCTTCTTCGTCGGCGAGAAGTTCACCGCCATCGCCCAACTCGCCGGGTTGCAGTCGCTCACACTGGGACAGACCGCCTTCGCGCCCTCCGGGGTCGGTATCGGCGACGGCACCGGCGTGAGCGCCCTCGTCGTCCTCGGACTGTTCCTCGCGCCGCTGGCACTCCACGCGGTGACCGCCAGCGTGACCGCCCTCGGGGCGAGTCGGGGGCGCTCGGCCTACGGCGTCGCGCTCGTGGGTGCCATCGTGATTCACCTCGTCTACAACCTCCAGGTGGTGAACGCCCTTGGGTAGCCCGCGACTCGCCATCGCCCGGCGCGAACTCGGCAGTCTCCGCAAGGAAAAGACCATCGTGCTGGCGCTGGCCATCCAGCTGTTCGTCGCGGCGTTCTCGTCGTTCCTCGTCGTCGGGCTCGTCTCGTTGTACGACCCCGGCGCGGCGAGCTATCAGGTCGACGTGGCCGTCACGGGCGACGAGGAGGCAGTCGAGGACCTGCTTCGCGCCGTCGGGTCCGAAGACGGGCTCAGCGGGCGACCGTACGACTCCACGTCGGCTGCGATGACGGCGTTCCAAGAGCGGGAGGTCGATGCCGTCTTAGCGGCGTCCACGGGCGAGGACGGCAGGATACGAATCGCGGCGGTCGCGCCCGATACGGGCGTGGAGACGACGGCGGTCGTCACCCGCCTCCGCGACGCGCTCCGCGAACTGGAGCGCAACGAGCGCGAAGAGCGGAGCGCGTTCCTCGCCACGGACCCGCTTTCCCTCCCGCCGGCGGCGGAGTCGAGCCCGTACTTCGGCTTCACCTACACGGTGCTCGTCCCGCTGTTGTTGTTCCTGCCCGTGTTCATCTCGGGGTCGCTGGTGGTCGATTCGCTCACGGAAGAGGTCGCCCGCGGGACGCTCGAACTCCTGCGGGTCGCGCCTGTGAGCTTCGCGGCCGTCGTGGACGGGAAACTCCTCGCGGCCGGCGGGCTGGCACCGGTGCAGGCGGTGGCGTGGATGCTCCTCCTCCAACTGAACGGGTCGACTATCGAGAGCGTGCCGTGGCTGTTCGGCATGGTCGCCGGGCTCTCGGCCGTCGTCGTCACCCTCGGCGCGGCGGTGGCGATCACCTCGCCCGACCGTCGGGTCGCCCAACTCCTGTACTCCATCGGCGTGCTCCTCGTCTTCGCGGGCGCGTCGCTGCTGCCCCTGAACCCCGCGAACACGGCTGCTCGGCTGGCGCTCGGGACCGCGGGCGTCGGCGCAAAGGCCGCCGTCGCGGGGCTCGTCTTCGTCGGCGTCGTCGCGCTCGTCGGCCTCCGGTTCGTCGTCGACCGGGTTGACCCGAACGAACTCGGCTGAGGTCCGGTCCCTCAGTTCCGCTCTCGGCGTTCGCGTCCGTCGCTCCGACATCGCACCGGAAGTCGTACAAGCCCCGAGTCCGAGAGGCGAAACATGGCACTCGGAGGAACCGCGAAGAAGCTCCAGAAGGTCGCAGAGATGGCCGAAGACGTGTACAAGAAGCTCAACGAACTGCGCGAGCAGGTCGTTGAAGTCCGCGAGACGGTCAACGAGACGAAGTCGCGCGTCGACCGGCTCGAAGCCGAGAACGCCGAACAGCGGGCGATTCTCGAAGCAATCGCGGAAGAACAGGGCGTCGACCTCGACGCCGCCATCGCGCAGGCGCACATCTCCGAAGCCGAGGAGGACACCGCCGGAGACGAGGCCGACGCGTCTGACGGCGACGCCGACGCGTCGAGCGACGCCGCCACCGACGAAGCGTAGGCCGACCGACCCCTCCGTCCCTCTCGTTCGCTTTCGGCATTGGTCCCCTGCCACAGCCCCGCTTCCAGTCTCGAAGACGGTGCTTTCGACCGGCCTCAACCGCTCCGACCCCGAGCCGACTGTCGATGAGGTGGTGAATCGGGATGAAAACGTTCAGGGCCAGGGGCAACTTTTGCCCACGTATGACCACGCACCGCGACCCTCTCGACTCGGTGCTCGACACCGTCGGCGAGACGCCGCTCGTCAGAGTCCACGCGTCGCCCGACGAGGTGCCCGTCTACGCGAAGCTCGAATCGTTCAACCCGGGCGCGAGCGTCAAGGACCGCATCGGGACGTACATGCTCGAACAAATGCTCGAATCGGGTGAGCTCCCCGAGGGCGGCACTATCGTCGAGCCGACCGCCGGCAACACCGGCATCGGCTTCGCCGTCGCGGCCGGACAGCTCGGCATCCGCGCGGTGTTCGTCGTCCCCGAGCGGTTCAGCGTCGAAAAACAGACGCTCATGCGCGCGCTCGGAGCCGACGTGGTGAACACGCCCACGGAGGACGGGATGGGCGGCGCTATCGACCGCGCCCACAAGCTCGCCGACGAACTCGACGACGCCGTCGTCCCCCAGCAGTTCTCCAACCCGCTCAACCCCGAGGCGCACTACGAGACGACCGCGCCCGAGGTTTACGACGCGCTCGACGGCGAAGTGGGCGCGCTCGTCGCCGGCTGCGGCACCGCGGGCACGCTCATGGGAATGGCGCGCTACGGCCGCGAGCACCACGAGGACACGTTCGTCACCGCCGTCGAACCCGAAGGCTCGCTCTACGCCCGGCTCCACGGCCGCGACGTGGCGGAGGCGTCGTACAAGACCGAGGGCATCGGGACGCACGACCCCGCGACGAACGAGCTGTTCGACCCCGAACTGGTGGACGAAATCGTCCAAATCGCCGACCGCGACACCCACGACGAGATGCAACGCCTCGCCGCCGAGGAGGGCCACCTCGTCGCGTCGAGCGCCGCCGCCAACTCGCTGGCCGCCGTCGACGTGGCCGAGCGCGCCGCCGCCGGCGACCTCGACCTCCCGTACGACACCGTCGTCACCGTCTTCCCCGACTCCTCGGAGCGATACCTCTCGAAGGGCGTCTACGGCGACTTCGAGTCGTGGGAAGGGTAAAAACGGCGGTTCAGCGGCCGGCTCCGGCCGACTCGTCGCTCCGCCGCCCGCTCAGGCGAGCCGCGAGTGCTCGACTTTGAAGCACTTGTCCTGAACGAACGAGAGTCCCGCCTCCTCGGCGCGGGCGGCCGCGTCGTCGTCGCGGATGCCGAGTTGGAGCCAGACGGCCGCCACGTCGCCGCGGTCGGCGGCGCGCTCGATTGCGGCGTCGACGATGTCGCCAGCCTCCTCGGACGGCCGGAACACGTCCACGAGGTCGATGTCCTCGTCCACGTCGGCGAGCGAGTCGTACGCCGTCTCGCCGAGGATTTCGTCGTGGAAGGGGTTGACCGGAACGACGCGGTAGCCGTGGCGCTGCATGTACGCCGGGATGTCGTGGGCGGGCTTGCCGGGCGTGGCCGAACAGCCGACGACCGCGATGGTCTCGGCGTCGAGCAGCACGCGGATGTCGTCGTCGCTGGTGATGGGCATACCTACGATGTGGCCGGCTGCGGATAAAAACGTCAGGCGGGTGTGCGGCGCGGCCGTCGTCCCAGTCGGGGCACCCGGACTCCCGTCTCAGTGGTCCGCGATGCGGATGTCCGGCGGCGCGTCCTCGTGGGTCGTGATGATGCCGTCGAAGAGCTGTTTGATGGTGTTCATCGTCCGGTCGTCGTGGGCGTCGGCGTCGATGGTGAACAGGCCGAGGCCGCCCACGCTCTGGATGCGGCCGGTGAACACGTGGAGAAATCGGAAGACAGTCTGGAGGTCAGCGTACATCAGGAGCGTCGACAGCGAGTGGAGCATGATACGGTTCTCCGGGAGCCCGCGGTCCTGGTAGTACTCCTTGAGAATCTCCGAGAGCTTGATTCCGATTCCGGTCATGTCGACCGGCGACGACGTGTATCGGATTCGGTCGTCGTCGCGGACCTCGCCGACACCCTGCTGTTTCGTGACACAGTCGACGATCGCGACGGGTTTGCCCTCGTAGTCGAGTCGCTTACCGAAGTCGTTGAGAATGCGGTCCGCGCCGTCTTTGGTCGTGACGATAACCGCGCCCTCGCCGTTTCGAGTGCCCTCGGCAAGGATGTCGAGCGCCAGTGAGCGCTTGCCGGTCAGTGGCGGTCCGACGAGAAGGAGGTTCGTCCCCGGTTCGACCTCGACGTCGAGGTCAGCGCCTAGCTTATACATGCGGGTACCTCGGTTCGACGGTATCGACTCCGAGGAACGCAATCGCGTGACGCTTCCGCTCGCCGAGGGTCATCGGATAGTACGACCATTCGGTGAGCCGGTAATATTCTTTTTGATTGGCGGATAGAACGCCCTCCGTTCGTCGGCGCGTTCCCCGGAATCCGACCGATTGTTCGTCCGCATACATTTATATGGTTCCTCCAGTCTGCGCCGTCGCCCGTCCGACGATGAAGGCGAACGCCGCTAAAAACATCCCGTATTTGAGTCGGCGCTGGGCGGCGGCCGGGTCGGCGAACGCCCGCGTCGCGGCAGCAAGCATGACCGCGTCGGCGGGGACGACGACGCCGAGGTACGCCAGCCCGAACCCGCCCCAGATGAACGGCACTGCGCTCGCCGCGACGGCCACGACCAAGACGACCGCGCCGAGCCACAGCGACGCCTCCTCGCCGACGACGATGGGAAGCGTCCGCAGTCCCTCTTCCCTGTCGCCACCGATGTCCTCCACGTCTTTGACGATTTCGCGGGTCAGCGTCGCCAGCGCGGCGAGCACACAGAGGACGACCGCGCCCAACGGCTCGCCGATGGCCGCGCCGCCGAAGAGGAACGTCGAGCCGGTGAGCGCGGCGACGACGACGTTGCCGATACCCGGGAGCCCCTTGAAGAACTCCGTGTACGCGAGGAGCGCAACGAGGTTGACGACGGCGATGGCGATGGCGACGACCGGGAGGACGAACGCCGAGACGACCGCCCCGCCGAACAGCGCGACGCTGAACCACTTCGCCTCGGCCGCGGTCACCGCGCCGCGCGGAATCGGCCGGTCGGGGCGGTTGATGCGGTCGATATCGCGGTCGAAATAGTCGTTGATGGCGTTGCCCGCACCCGTGGCGAACACGGTGGCGAGCATCGCCGCAACGACGACGAGCGCGTCGCTCGGGGCCGCCCCGGCGACGAACGCCCCGGTGAACGTGAGGACGCCGGCAGCGACGGCGTTTCCCGGTCGGGTGAGTTCGACGAACCCGCGCGCTCGCGTACCGAGAGACATACCCCGTACTGTTCGGAGGTCGGGTATAAATCGCGCGGAGTCGCCGCCTCGAATCAATCCATTTAAAACAGTCCACAACAGACGAAGTCATGTAGGGCGCTTAGCTCAGTCTGGACAGAGTGCTTGGCTTCGGACCAAGTTGCCGTGGGTTCAAATCCTGCAGCGCCCATGATTCTTCCGCGAACAACATGAGTGGAGAATCATCTCCGCGAAATATTGGAATCGGTGAGCGACGGAAGTGAGCGACCGCTGTTCACAATCCTCTAGGTCCGAGAGACCGCCCGCCGCCGGGCGCACCGCTCGCCTTTCGGGTGCTCGTCGGAGCCGCCGTACCGACCCTCGGCTTTCTCGCTTAACTGGGCCGCCGACTCGTCTTCGGAATCAAAACTCACGCCGCGTCGAAAGCCCGATTCTCCTAGGCACAACCGAGTTAGGTACGGCTCCCCTCATATTTACCCCCATGGACCGGACCGAATACGCGATACTCACGGTCATCGCACTCGCGACGGTCGGCATCGGCGTGTTCACGACCACGGAGCCGCTGGGGACGTTCCTCGTCGAGAGCGCCCGAGAGGCGCTTTCGACCACCGCGGCCATGGCGTGGGTGACGTGGTGGGCACTCGTCGTCGGCTTCGCAATCGCCGGCGGCGTGGAGGCGTGGACCTCGAGCGAGGAGGTCTCGGAGCTACTGGAGGGCCACGGCCCACGAGAAATCGGCTACGGCTCGCTGTTCGGCTTCGTCTCCTCGTCGTGTTCCTACAGCGCCATCGCCACGGCGAAGAACCTGTTCAAGAAGGGCGGATCGGCGGCGGCGACCCTCGGGGCGTTCATGTTCGCCTCGACCAATCTCGTCATCGAAATCGGCGCGGTCATCTGGATTCTGCTCGGCTGGCAGTTCCTCGTGGCCGACATCCTCGGCGGGTTCATTCTCATCGGGCTGATGGCGTTCGGCTTCGTCTACCTCGTGCCCGACGAGGTGGTCGAACAGGCCCGACAGAACGTCCAAGACGAGGGCTCGGAGACCGTCCGCGACCCAGTCTGCGGGATGGAGGTGAATCCCGACGAGACCGAGTACTCCGTCGAACACGACGGGCGGACGTTCTACTTCTGCTCGGAGTCGTGCAAGGAGAGCTTCGACCCCGAGGAGGCCAACACGACGGTCCGCGAGCGGGCGACGTCGCTGTCGGGGTGGAAGGCGCTCGCCGACAAGCAGTGGAAGGAGTGGGGCATGCTCTGGGACGAAATCGCTATCGGGTTCGTCTTCGCCGGCCTCATCGCCGGGTTCATCCCCGAGTCGGTGTGGACCTCGGTGTTCTCGGGGCCGACGTTCGGGCTGCCGGTGTACGTCTTTTGGACCGCGGTCCTCGGGGCCGTCATCGGCGTCGCCACCTTCGTCTGCTCGGTCGGGAACGTCCCGTTCGGGGCGGTCCTGTTCTCGAACGGTCTGCCGTTCGGGAGCGTCCTGAGCTACATCTACGCGGACCTCATCGTCCCGCCCATCATGGACGCCTACCGCGAGTACTACGGGACGACGTTCGCGGCCGTCCTCTCGGGGATGATATTCGTCGCGGCGGTCCTGACGGGCGTCGTCATCCACTTCGTCTTCCTCGGCGCGGGGCTCATCCCGGCGCCCGAGAGCGTCCAAATCGCCGAGGTACGCATCGAGGCGGATTACAAGCTCGCGTTGAACGTGTTCGCCACCGGCCTGTTCGGCGTCCTCTACTGGCTCCACCGCTCGGAGTCGGTCGGCGACGACGGCCACGGCGGCCACGACGAGGTAACCCAGGCCGGCGACTAAGCCGGTAACTCGACCCGTGACCCGCAAAAAACGAAGTCGTCCCCGAACCGCCGAACCCTCGACTTACGCCTCGAGGTGTTCGATACCCTGCTTCGAGACGTTCGCCCGAGTGACGTAGTCGTCCATCCACTCGGGGGCGTCGTCGTCTTTCTCCTCGGTCCACGCCCACCCCTCGTAGACGTGGACGCGGTCGGTTCCCCGCTCGCGGAGCCTGAGCGTCGCTTTCCCGTCGATGTCATCGGGGCTCGGGGCGGGGTGGAGCCGTCGAGCGGCCTTCAGCGCCGCCTGCCGGGGATACGTTCCGCTGAACACGCTCGTCTCCTCGCCGTCTTCGACGAGGACGAAGTTTCGCTTGCCGTCTTCTCGTACCATGCTTGTCCCTACCACGCACTCCGAATTAGTAGTTCGTGTCGGCGCGGGGCGCGGCGCGCCTTCGAATGGAGTCGACGGCACCGGCTCCGAGCGGGGTTACAACAGCGCGTCGAGTCGGTTCAGATGGAAGTCGAGCGCGGCCGCCCCGGTCCGCTCGGGATAGCCGGGACGGGTGACTTCCCCCGCCGAATCGACCGCCGAGTGGACGACGGCGGTGACCCGATAGGCGCGCGGAACCACCGGGGGCGGCCGGACCGACTCGTAGCCCGCCCGGAACGCCCGGCGGAGCGGCGCGCCGTCTTCGACGTACCAGTCGGCGACGAGGTGTTCGACCTTGGCGACGGCGAGCCCCGGCGCGGCGGCCATCGGCTGTCCCCAGTCGAGCACGGCGGTCACGCGGTCATCGGCGACGAGCGCGTTCCCGGGTCTGAAATCCCACGGGTAGAGGCTCGCCGGCGGGTTCGCGGGGAGCGAGGCGGCCGCGACGGCGTCCGCCAACCGCTCTCGAAGCCCGTCGAACTCGGTCGGAAGCGCGGCGATTCCCTCGCGGGCGTAGGCGGAGAACCACGTCTCCCAGTCGCTGCCGTCGGCGCTCGCGGCGTCGAACCCGCGGTCGGTCAGCGAGTCGACGACACCACAACCGCCACCGTCGGCCCGCGGTCTCCCGCGGGCCGACCGTCCGAGCCGACCGTACCCTCCGAAAGAGAACGCTTCGTGAAGCTGGCCGAGACCGACGCCGAAGGACCGGGCGACCCGTCGCCGGGCCGCCGAATCGAGCGAGACGAACCGCTCGTGGAGTTCGTCGCCGGCGGCGCGCTCGACGACGACGTATCCGAACCCGTCGAGCGCGCCCGACGCGAGAATGCGGGGGACCGGAATCGTCGTGCGCTCGCGGACCGCCCGCGAGAGGTCGGCTTCGAGGCCAGCGCCGCGGCGTCGGTCGCCGTCTGGACGACGACTTCCCCGCCGTCGGCGAACGTCGCCACCGCGGTCCGCTTGTGGTTCCCGTTCGGCACGCGGGCCGTCGCCGCGACGCGTCGCTCGGGAAACTCGCGGGCGAGTACGGTTGTGACGGGGTCCATGGAGCCACTCTAGGGGCGACGCCAACAAAGGTGCAGCGGACGGCCCCCGCGTGGTCGACCGAGGAGGTTCGTCACGGTCCGTCGCCGAGAATCGTCGAGAACTCGGTGAGCGACCGGAGGACGTACGCTGGGGCGTGCGCCCCGGCGTCCGGGGCGTTCGCACCGTCCGCCTCCGTTTCGACCGGGCACCACGCGGCGTCGAGGCCGGCGCGATGGGCACCGTCAACGTCGAACTCCAGCGAGTCACCGACGTGGAGGCTCGCGTTCGCCTCGGCGTCGAGGTCGGCGAGCGCCCGGTCGAACGGGTCGGGATGGGGTTTTCGTCGCGGCATGTCACCCGCGAAGACGACCGCGTCGAACGCGTCGGCGATGCCGAGCGCGTCGAGTTTGATGGACTGCCGTCGCTCGGGACCGTTGGTGACGAGGCCGACCGACGCGTGGTCGCGGGCGGCGGCGAGCGCGGCCTCGGCACCGGGACGGAACGAGACGGCGGAGTAGTCGACCGTCTCGACGAACCCGCGGGCCAGCGCCCGAACGTCGACCCCCTCGCGGCCGTGCTTCGCCGCGACGCGCTCGAAGCCGTCGGCGAGGTAGCCCTCGTGGTCGTCGTGGTCCGGCGGGCCGTCGAGCGCGGTCCAGAGGTCCGACGGCTCGCCGAAGCGGTCGAGGCCGGCGGCGTCGAACGCGCCGGCGTAGATGGTCTCACCGCTCTGGTCGTTGGTACAGAGCGTGTTGTCGAGGTCGAAGAGAATCGCGTCGAACGGTGCCACACTCTCTCTTGGAGCGGCGGCGGTAAAACCTCGTCCACGAGTGATGTCGTCCGCGGCGCGGCCAGACGCCGCGAGCCACGGGCAGTCTCAGACCCGCCTCAGAAGCCCTTACCGAGCAGTTCGCGGGCGATGATATTCTTCTGAATCTCCGTAGTACCCTCGTAAATCTGCGTGATTTTCGCGTCGCGGTAGAGCCGTTCGACGTCGTGGTCGTTGACGAAGCCGGCCCCGCCGTGAATCTGGACGGCCTCGTCGGCCACGTCGGTGGCGACGTTCGAGGCGAACTCCTTGGCCATCGACGCGAGCGCAGTCAGTTGGTCCTCGTCGTTGTCGACGCTCCACGCCGACTTGTAGGTCAACTGCCGGGCGGCCTCGGTCGCGGTGTGCATCTCCGCGAGCTTGTGTTGAATCGCCTGAAAGTCGCCGATGGGGCGGCCGAACTGTTCGCGCTCTTTGGCGTAGTCGAGCGCCCGCTCGCAGGCACCCTTGGCGATGCCGACCGCCTGCGCGGCCACCGCGGTCCGGGTCTCGTCGAAAAACTGCATGAGCTGGAGGAAGCCCATCCCCTCGGTGCCGACGAGGTTCTCCTCGGGCACGCGCACGTCGTCGAAGACGAGTTCGGCCGTATCGCTGGCGCGGATGCCCATCTTCCCCGTTATCTTGTCCGCGGAGAACCCGTCGCGGTCGGCCTCGACGATAAGCTGCGAGAAGCCCGCGTAGCGGTCGTCCGCGTCGGGGTCGGTCTGGCACATGACGACGAAGTAGTCGCCGACGCTCCCGTTCGTTATCCACATCTTGGTGCCGTTTATGATCCACTCGTCGCCGTCCTTCTCGGCGCGGGTACGCACGGAGGTCACGTCGGACCCCGCCTGCGGCTCGCTGATGGCCGCACCCATGACGGATTTACCCTCGGTAATGGGCGGCAGGAAGCGCTCTTTCTGGTCGTCGGTGCCGAAGCTGATGATGGCCTCCGCGCCGAACCCGGCGCTCGTGATGCAGAGCCCGATTCCGGGGTCGACTGCGAACAGTTCCTCGGTGACGAGTGCGTTCTCCAGCGAGGAGTAGCCGACGCCGCCGTACTCGACGGGGAAGTGCGCCCCAGTCAACCCCATCTCCGATGCCTTGCGGACGGCCTCAGCGGGGTACTTCTCGGCCTCGTCGTACTCGCCCGCGACCGGTGCGACCTCGTTTTCGGCGAACCGCCGAACCTCCTCGCGGATGGCCCGCTGTTCGTCCGAGAGCGAATATTCCATGATTGTTAATCACATACATATCCGATAACAGTTGTCACACAGCGGGAAACGTGCGGTGAGTTGATCCGACGGACGGTGCGCCAGCCGCGACCGGGTCGCTCAGTCCGCGGCTTCGACGGTCACGAGCGGGAGCTCGATGACGAAGACGCTCCCCCGCGGTTCGTTGTCCTCGATATGCACGGTGCCGCCGAAGTTCGTGACGATGGTCTCGACGAGGTACAGTCCCGTTCCGGTGCCGGGGCTTTCGAGCCCCTTCGCGCCCTTCCCGAAGACGACCGACTTCCGCTCGTCGGAGATGCCTGGGCCGTCGTCGGCGATGCGGACGGTGACGCACCCGTCGTCCACCGCCGCCGAGACGGCGACCGACGGCTCGTCGCGGTCGCTGTGGACGACTGCGTTCTTCAGGACGTTCACGAACACGGAGTCGAGCAGGTCGTTAGCGGACACCGTCGCAGACGGGAGGTCGCCGACCTCGAACATCGCGTTCGAATAGCCCTCGCGCACGTCTTCGACGGCCTCTCGGAGGGTGGCCCCGACGTCGAGGTGACGGCGGCGCTCGTCGTCGTTCGTCGCGCGCATCAACTGTCCGAGTACGTCGGTGAGGTCGACGGTGTTGAGCGCCCGCCGGAGCGCGGTCTCCAACTGCGACCGCGCCTCGTCGGACAGCGGCTCGTGTTCGAGGACGATGTCGATGTACGCCGTCACGAGCTGCATGTCGTTTCGGATGTCGTGGCGGACGATGCGGTTGAGCACCTCCAGTTCGTCGTTCCTCGACTCCAAGGCGAGTTCGTAGTGTTTTCGGGGCGTCACGTCCCGGACTGAAATCACCCAGCCGAGTGGGTCGCCGGCTTGGTCGAGCGGGATGCGCGTCAACTCGACGTAGCGTTCGCCCTCGACCAGTACGTCGCACGACGAGCGCCCGTCGCCGAGGTCGTCGTAGTTCGGGAGGGCCTCGCTCGCCGAGCGGCCGAGGAGCGGGTCGCCGGTGCCCAACAGCGGGCGGACGTGGTCGTTGACGTGGACGACGACCTCGTTGGCGTCGAGGACGATGAGACCGTCGGCCGAGTGCGCGCCGGCGGTCGCGTAGGCGAGCGGGAGGATGTCGAGGAGCTTGTAGCGGTAGACGGCGATGCCGAACGTCACCGAGGGGACCGCGAGCGAGGCGGGGATGAGATTGATCCCTCCGGCGAGTGGCGGCGTGCCGGTGAGTTCGAGCGCGGCGACGACCGACGGCACGAGCATCCCGACGATGAGGAGCGTCGCCTGCGTCCGGTAGGGGCGGTCGAGTTCGAGGGCGTACTGTCCGATGATGCCGAGTCCGAGAAACAGCAGGACGAAGCCGTAGACGAGGCCGAACACGCTCACCGGGCCGTCGGCGACGGAGAGTATAGTCACGCCGTCGACGGTCGACAGCTCCCAGCCGGTGTAGCCCAACTCCAGCGGGTTGGTGAAGAGGACGACGAGGAACACCGCGGGGACGACGTACAGCGACGCCACCACGTGCCTGTCGAGCAGTTCCCGGCGGTCGGTGTACGCGAGGGCGAAGACGAAGAACGTCGGCGCGGCGGCCATCGCACCGACGTGGAGGAACTTGTACGCGAGCAGTTTCGCCCCGGGGTCGACGAGGAATAGCTTGACCGCCGTCGTCGCGGTCCAGAGGCTGACGGCGGCTGTCAGCACGGCGAACGAGACGACGGTCGGGTTCCGCCCGCGGTGGCGGACGAACTGGACCGCGTAGGCCGAGAGGACGCCGGCGACCACCGCCGCGAAGACCATCGGGTAGGCGTAGGCGGTGTGCTGCCAGTTCATCGAACACCTCGCTCGTCAGTCACGGTTCGAGCGGTGCCCTCGGAGGCGTCGTCTCGGAGATGGTGCCCGGCATCGTTGACTATGGACGGCGATACTCCGCCATCGGATAAAGAACTTCTCAGGGGAACCCCTCGACTACGGGAGCGCTTCTGTCGGGGGCGGCGTCAGGCGTGCAGTTCCTCGTCGACGAGGTCGACCGCCCGCGAAATCGCGCCGACCGAGGTGAGGTGGCCGGCTCCGACGGTTGCCTTCATCGCCTTCGCGGCCTTCCCGCGGAAGATGCTCGGGCCGACCTGCGCGACCGCGCCGTCGCCGACCGAGACGATCCAGCCGGGCACTTCGAACCGGTAGGGGTCGGGCCGCGGCGCGAAGTCGTTCCCGTCGCCGTCGAGTTCGAACTCGACCTGCGCCGCGACGTTGCCTGGCGACGGTTTTTCCGCCTCCCGGAGGGCCGCGGAGGCGCTCGCGGGGGACCT
>NZ_JAMYJY010000097.1:0-14371 GCF_024136985.1 Haloferax sp. AB510 | reverse complement strand
CGCGCCACGTCTTTCCGTCCCCGAGGACGCGCCGGCCGCCCCACGTGCGCCCGCCGTCGATGGGACGACCGCCGCCCGCGAGGACGGCGGCGTTGTTCGGCACGTACGCGGGCAGCATCGCCCAAAAGGCGGTGGCGACGAGAGAGACGACCATACCGACCCGTCGGCGGCGAGGAATGTAAGTTCCGACGGTTCGTCGCCGGGCGAGGCGCCGGAGTCGTTCGATTTCGCGTCCGAATCAATGATAACCCTCAATAGCTGAGGGTCGTAATCGTTCGTTATGATTCCGCCCATCGCGAGCAGGTTCGTCGCGGGAGAGTCCGCGGCGGGAGCGCTCGACCACGCCCGACGGATGAACGACGACGGCGTGGCGGTCATCCTCAACCTCCTCGGGGAGCACTACGACGAGCGCGCCCCCGCGGACGAGGACGCGGCGGCCTACGTCCGGCTCGTCGAGGACATCGCCTCGACCGGCATCGACGCCTGCGTGTCGGTCAAACCCTCACAAATCGGCCTCGACGCGGGCGACCACGTGTTCGAGGAGAACTACCGGCGCATCGCCGAGGCGGCCGACGAGCACGGCGTCTTCCTGTGGTGCGACATGGAGGACCACGAGACGACCGACGTGACCCTCGACGCCTTCGAGGAACTCGCCCGCGAGTTCGACGGCGGGATGGGACTGTGCGTGCAGGCGAACCTCAAGCGCACGCCCGACGACCTCGAACGCCTCGCCGACGTGCCGGGGAAGATTCGCCTCGTCAAGGGCGCGTACGACGAGCCCGCCGCGGTCGCCCACAAGCAGAAATCGGCGGTGAACGAGGCGTACAAGGAACTCCTCGCGTACCTGTTTCGGGAGTACGACGGCGGTATCGCCGTCGGGAGCCACGACCCCGAGATGATAACCTACGCCCGGGACCTCGGCGCGGAGTACGACCGCGACTACGAGGTGCAGATGCTCATGGGCGTGCGCGAGGACGCCCAGCGCGAACTCGCCGCCGACGGCGTCGAGGTGTGGCAGTACGCGCCCTACGGCGACAAGTGGTTCTCCTACTTCTACCGCCGGGTCCGCGAGCGCAAGGAAAACGCCCTGTTCGCGCTCCGGGCCGTCGTCGGCGTCTGAGCGAGCGCTGGAACGCGGCGCGTGTCTCTCGTCCCACACTAGAAATTCCCTTATGCCCGCGGGTTCACGTACCCGATATCAATGTCCTCGTGGAGACGCGACTTCGCCAGCGGCCTCGTGGTTCTCGTTCCGCTCATCGTCATCCTGTACATCCTCGCCTTCTTTTATAACGGAATCACGTCGATTCCGTACGTTGCGACAATTCTTTCCACCGACGGGACGGTGACGCCGCTTTCGGAGGCGCTCGGATTTATCATCTCCATTATTATTTTCCTGCTGTTAGTCCTCTCGGTCGGCTACCTGATGCGGACGACGGCCGGCCGCCTGCTCGAATCCGGCCTCGACGCCTCCATGAACAAGGTCCCGCTCGTTCGCGTCGTCTACAACGCTTCTAAGCTCGCGGTCGAAACCGCGCTCACCGGCACCGAAGACCTCCAGAAGCCGGTCCGTCTCGAAACGTGGCCGGGCATCCGAATGACCGCGTTCAAGACCGGGAAGAAGACCAAAGACGGCAAGGAGATCGTCTTCATGCCGACCGCGCCGAACATCACCACCGGGTTCGTGATGGAAGTCGACCCCGAAGACATCGAGGAGACCGGCGAGAAGGTCGAAGAGGCCCTCACGCGCGTCCTCTCGGCCGGATTCGCAGAACAGGACCACGTCGACGAGTTCGACATCGAAGTGACCGAAGAGTCCGGCGACGGGCGGGTCCCCAGCAACGAGTAAGGACTCGGCGGCGGTCGTCGCTATCGGGCCGTAGTGGTACAGTGACGTGAAAAGGGAGCTCGTTTTCGCGGGCGTCTACGGCTACTGCTCGTCGACGTAGGTGAACCACTCTTCGTGGTCGTCGGTGCGACGCTCCACGAGGTCGAAGAAGGCGGTCTGCAGCTCCTCCGTGACCGGGCCGCGGGTGCCCTCGCCGATGACGACGTTGTCGACCTTGCGGATGGGAGTCACTTCGGCGGCGCTGCCGGTGAAGAACAGCTCGTCGGCCGTGTTGAGTTCGCCGCGGCTGATAGTCGCGCTGTCGTCGACCTCGTAGCCGCGCTCGCGGGCGAGCGTGATGACGGTGTCGCGGGTGATGCCGTCGAGGATGCTCTGGGAGAGACCGGGGGTGTAAATCTTCCCGTCGCGGACCATGAAGATGTTCTCGCCGGGGCCCTCGGCGACGTTGCCCTCCTTGTTCAGGACGATGGCTTCGACGTAGCCGTTGCGGCGGGCTTCCTCGCCCGCGAGCATGGAGTTCACGTAGAGACCGGTCGTCTTCGCGTTCGTCGGAATCTGGCTGGAGGCGTGCTTGCGCCACGACGAGACCATCACGTCGACGCCGTTTTCGAGCGCGTCCTCGCCGAGGTAGGTGCCCCACGGCCACGCCGCGATGGCGACCTCGGTCGGGTTGTCCTTGGGGCTGACGCCGAGCGAGTCGTAGCCGTAGAACGCGATGGGACGGATGTAGCCGCCGTCGAGGTCGTTGCGCCGGATGACCTCCAGCGTCGCCTCGGTGAGTTCCTCGCGCGTGTAGGGAATCTCCATGTCGTAGGGCTTCGCGGACTGATAGAGCCGTTCGAGGTGCTCCTCCCAGCGGAAGATGGCCGGGCCGCGGTCGGTGTCGTAGGCCCGAACCCCCTCGAAGACGCCCGTCCCGTAGTGGAGACCGTGAGTGAGGACGTGCACCGTCGCGTCCTCCCAGTCCTTGTACTCTCCACTCTGCCAGATCGTCGAGACATCCATCTCTTCAAATCCCATGTAGTGGCCTTCGGCGGCCCCCCTCTAAAATCATGACGACCCGACCACCGCCGCCCCCGGCGTTTTGTTCGCGGGCCGCCATGTCGGGGTATGAGCCTCGAATCCGTCGCGGTCACGGGTGGGACCGGAAATATCGGACCGGCCGTCGTCGCCCACCTTCGCGCGAGCGGCTACACCGTCACGAACCTCTCACGGCACAGCGAGTCGTCGCTCGCGGACCACGACTACCGCGTGAGCGCGCTCGACCCGGGCGACCTCACGGCGGCGCTCAGCGACGTCGACGCCGACGCGGTCGTCCACCTCGGAACCATCTCGACGCCGACGAACGACCCCGGCCACCGCGTCTTCGAGAGCAACGTCCAATCGACCTACGTCGTCCTCGAAGTCGCCGCCGCGCTCGGCATCGACCGCGTGGTCGTCGCCTCCAGCATGAGCGCCATCGGCGGGAGCTTCGAACCCGACCCCGCTCGAATCGACTTCCTCCCGGTGGACGAGACTCACCGCGCGACGCCCTCGAACCCCTACGGCCTCGGGAAGTACGTCGCCGAGCAGACCGCCGCGGGGTTCGTCCGCCGCGACGACGCTCCCGAGACGGTCGCCAGCCTCCGATTCCCGTGGATGCCGAGCGAGGAGGAGGCGAGGCAAACGTTCGCCGAGGCCGACCGCTCGCTGTCGGGACTGCAGGACGCGGGGCACTTCCACACCGCGCGCAACACACTCTTTTCGTACCTCGGCAAAGAGGACGCCGCGCGGCTCGTCCGCCGGGCGCTCGAAGCCGACTTCGCGGGTCACGAGGTGTTCTGGGCCGCGGCCGCCGACACCTCGACGACCGTCGAGTCGGCGGCGCTCGCCCGCGAAGTCTACCCCGGCGCGGAGGTGAGAACGCCGCTTTCGGGCCACGAGGCGCTCGTCTCGACCGAGAAGGCGGAGCGGCTGCTCGACTGGGAGCCGACGTGGTCGTGGCGCGACGGGCGCGCGTGAGAAGGTGAATCGGGACGACCCCTCGCTCGCTCAGACGAGTTCGTCGATGAGGCCGTCGCCGTCGACGAAGGCGAAGCCGTGTCGGTCGGCGTAGTCGCGGGCGGCGTCCTTCGAGAGGGCCGCGCCGGTCTCGTCGTCGAGCATCTCGCAGACGACGACCGCGGGCGGGATACCAGCCTCGTCGGCCAAGGCGAGGCCGAGTTCGGTGTGGCCCTGCCGGTCCGAAAGCAGGTTCGGCGCGCCGCGGAGCAGGTGGACGTGGCCGGGCGCGCGGAACTCGCCGCCGAAGTCGTCGGCGTCGTACTCGCCGGCGCGGGCGCCTCGGCGACGGGCGCGAGTCGAGAGATGGTCATCGCGCGGTCGCGGTCGGTGATGCCCGTAAACGAGTCGCGATGGTTCACGGTGAACGAAAACGACGACCGCGAGTCGTACGCGAGGTCGTGCGACGACGCGGCCGGGTGGTCGAGCACGTCGTCCATAAACGGGAGGCCGAGGGACTCGGACACGTCGTTCGGGAGGGCGACGCAGACGAGGCCGCCGGCGTCGTTGCGCATCCGGGCCACGTCGGCGGGGCCGACCGCACCCGCGGGGTAGACGAGGTCAGTCTCGCCCTCGCGGTCGTCGAAGTCGTGGATGAGCACCGGCTCGCCGGCGCGGAAGGCGTCGAGAACGCGCGAGACGGCGTCGAAGTCGCCGGTGGATTCGGCAGTTCGGCTCATTCGTACGCCGCCTCCTCGACGCGGACCGTGACCGCGTCGCCGTCGTCGAGGTCGAGTTCGTCGCGGAGTTTGTCCGGCGCGATTATCTCCAGTTGCGACTCGTCGTGGTGGGTCCGCTCGGGGACGATGATGTGGACCGGCTCGTAGGATTCGTCGCCGACCGCGACGGAGGCGGCGTAACACGTCGCCGGGCCGAAGGTGCGCTCGTCGTCCTCCCAGCCGTCGATGGGGACCGCGTCGAGGGCGGTCATCCCGGCGCGGGCGCGGACCGCGTCGTCGTCGAGGCGGACGTTCAGCGTGCCGGGGAACGGCTCGTAGCCGAGTCGGTCTTTGAACTGTTCCATGTAGCCCGAAAGCGAGATGTAGTGGCGGCCCTCGCCCATTCCCCCGGTGACCTCGCCGTCGAAAACGACCACGGAAGGCGTCTCGAAGATTCGCCGGTAGTCGGCGTACTCCTTTCTGAGCGCGGACTCGCCCGCGTCGGTGATGGTTATCCACTGGCCGTCGGCGACGACCTCGCGGTCGATGAAGTCGGCCTCTTCGAGCCGCTGGAGGCGGCGCGAGGCCGTCTGGTTCGACACGTCGAGTCGGTTCGCGACGCCGGAACAGGAGAGCTTGACCGGGCCGGAGCGCCCGCCGTCGAGCGCGACGAGTTTGAGCGTAGCCAACTCGTCGTACCCGACCGCCGCGGCGACTGCCGATTCTGACATACTCCCGGCTTCGAACGCGCGCCTCATAAGCGTATCGTATGTGGAATGCGTTCCAAAAGTGAGATGGTTGGCGCGGAGGGAAGCGGCGGGGCGGGACCGCCGTGGATACGCGACAGTTCCAATCGCGGACGGGTAAGTCCGTCGGTCAGTCTATCGCGGTGAGAAGGGGTCGTTCCGGGGGAAGCGTAGTCGTACCGCGTGATTTGGGGGATCGGTGTCGACCGCCGAGGTCGGTGTGGGTGCGTGGATACGCGGGGAGTGCTGTGGGGGCAGTGGGGTGGGGGCGAGTGGGGTGGGGTGAGGTGGGGTGGCGGTGGGCGTGTGATTCCGCGAACTTCGGACCCGGCAAGGTCGACGGGCGAACAGCGACTTCAGAGGGAGGACGCTCTCCGCTCGGTGCTGACCTGTGAGATACCCGCGTTCGCCGAGCAACTGGGACACGCGTAGACGTTGCCGTCCTCGTCGCCGAAGACGCGGACGAAGTTGTTCGACACGAACGCATCGCAGTGGTTGCATTGACTCATGGGTGGGGTGGTGAGAGCGGCGGGTCGCCGCCCGTGATTTGAATGTCGTCCGCTTACGATATACCACTATTACCTAACTGGTAAGGTATTGGCACAGGTGGTGCTAAGACCACCCCGTAAACCGAGGGAAACGAACGTCCCCAACCAGCGGGACCCGCGGGTCGCTCGGGCGGTTCGGAAAGGCCTTTAGCCGCCTATCGAGAATCCGCGTACATGTTCAGACAGTTCCGTGAGGAGGTCGAGACGGCGCTCTCTGCGGCGCTCTCGTCGCTCGACCTGCCCACCGACGACCTCGGGGTCGAGGAACCGCCGGAGGACGTACCCGCGACGCTCGCCTCCAGCGTCGCCTTCCGACTCGCTGGGGTCGTCGGCGCGCCGCCGCCGAAAATCGCCGCCGACATCGCCGAGGAACTCTCCGTCGAGGGCTACGACTACCTCGCCGCGGTCGACACGCAGGGCCCGTACGTCAACTTCCACGTCTCCGACGCCTACTACGACGACACCCTCGACGCCGCCGCGGCCGACGAGGAGTACGGTCGCCTGCCCGCGACCGGCGACAGCGTCGTCGTCGAGCACACGAGCGCGAACCCGACCGGTCCGGTCCACGTCGGCCGCACCCGCAACCCGGTCATCGGCGACGCCGTCGCCAACCTGCTCGACTTCGCCGGCAACGACGTCGACCGCCACTACTACGTGAACGACGCCGGTCGCCAGATGGCTGTCTTCACGTGGGCCTACGAGACGTTCGACGAGGACGAACTCGACGGCGAACCCGCGCGCGAGCGCGTCGAGTACGACCTCGTCCGCTACTACCGCAAGGGCAACGCCTTCCTCGAGGAGGCCGACCCCGAGGAAGTCGAACAGGCCGAAGCCGAAATCACCGAGATTCTCCAGGGCATCGAGGAGGGCGACGAAGAGACGTACGCCCGCGTCGAGACCGTGGTCGACCAGGTGCTCGGCGGCATGCGCGAGTGTCTCGAACGCCTCCCCGCGGAGTTCGACGAGTTCGTCAAGGAGACGCGATTCATGTTCGACGGGAGCACCCGCGACCTCGCCGAGCGCCTCAAGGAGACCGACCACGCCGTCTACGAGGAAGACGCGTGGCAGCTCGAACTCGACGACTACGGCTTCGAGAAGAATCTCGTGTTCCTCCGGTCGGACGACACCTCGCTGTACACGACGCGCGACCTCGCCCACCACGAGTGGAAGTTCGACAACTACGACCGCGCCGTGACCGTCCTCGGCGAGGACCACAAACTCCAGTCCGGACAGCTCCGGGCCGCGCTCGACATCCTCGGCAACGACGTGGACAAACTGGAGAACGTCATCTATTCGTGGGTCAACCTCCCCGGCGGCGAGACGATGTCCACCCGAAAGGGGACGGGCGTCATGCTCGACGACCTCCTCGACGAGGCCATCGACCGCGCCCGCGACGAGGTCGAGACCCGCCTCGAAGGCCGCACCCGCGACGACGACCTCGGCGAGGCCGACATCGACCGCATCGCCCGGCAGGTCGGCATCGGCGCGGTCCGCTACGACATCGTCTCCAAACAGCCCACGAAGACCATCACCTTCGAGTGGGACCAGGCGCTCAACTTCGAGGCCCAGTCCGCGCCCTACATCCAGTACGTCCACGCGCGCTGTTGCGGCATCGCCAACGAGGCGGCCGCCGCCGGTCTCGACGCGAGCGAGGTCGACCCAACCGTGCTGACGACCGACGCCGAGCGCGACCTGCTGGCGACCATCGCGCGGTTCCCCGCGGTCGTCGAGGCCGCGGCCGATGACCTCGAACCCCACACCGTGGCGACGTTCGCCCGCGAACTCGCCGAGGTGTTCAACACCTTCTACCGCGAGTGCCCCGTGCTCGACGCCGACGAGGAGGTCGGCGCGGCCCGCCTCGCGCTCGTCGAAGCCTCGCGGAACGCGGTGGCGAACGCGCTCTCTATCGTGGGCGTGGAAGCGCCCGAGTCGATGTGACCGCGGGCTAAGCGAGTTCTTCGGCGACGGCTTTTTTCGAGCGATTCAGAAGAAAAGCGGGAGTGCCGCGGCCCCGGCGAGGAGCGACCCGCCGACCGAGAAGACGACGGCGGCACCGCTGCCGAGCGCGAGGACGAGAAACAACACTATCCACCAGAAGGGAACGGACTCAGAGTCTGCCATAGAGGGCTTTCCGCAGACGCGACTAAAAGGCCTTCCCGTTTAGCCGAGGAAGCGACTGAAGAACCCCTTTTTCTTCTCGTCGCGCTCGTCGTCGTCGAACGACTCGACCTCCTCGACGAGCGAAGTGGTGTAGACGCCCTCCTCGTCGCCGCCGGCTTCGGGCGATTCGTCGGCGTCGGCGTCAGCATCAGCATCAGTGTCGGCGGTGCTCGGCTCGGCCTCGGCGACGAGGGGTTCGTCCGCGCCGGGCGCGTCCGTCTCCTCGGCGTCGGGGTCGACGTCCGCAGAGACGGACTCCGCCGATTCGGAATCCTCAGCTTCGGACCCCTCAGTCACCGGGGCGACATCGTCCGTCCGTCCCTCGGGAGCCTCGACGGCGTCGTCGGACGGTGAACTGGGCGACAGGTCGCCGACCGACTCCTCTTCGACCGCCCCTTCAGCGAGCGGGTCCGCGTCCGTCGCACCGGCGTCGGCGTCGACATCCAGGGCGGCCTCGTCGGCGGTCGAGGTGCCGCGAGTGACCGCTTCGAGGTCCGCCGCCAGCGGGTCACTCTCCGGTTCCTCGTCGCCGAGCGGTTCGGGGTCGGCGACCATCGAGTCGTCGGACGTGTCGGCCGCCAGCGGGTCGGCCGGCGCGTCGTCATCACCGGCTTCGGCGGCGGCCTGACGAGCGTCTGGGGCTTCGACGACATCGTCGGGTTCGACGGCATCGTCACCGCGCATCGGGTCGGCGACTGCATCCGTTTCGACCGCCGGTTCGCCCGCATCGGGGTCGGCGGGGTCCGCGTCGGGTTCGGTGGCGTCGTCCGACGCCTCGACGGAGCCGCCGGAGAACGGAATCGACGCCTCAAGGTCGTCGTCCGGTTCGGGGGCGTCAATGGTCTCGGCCGCCGACTCCGGGTCCGTGTCAGTGGTCTCGGCTTCGGCGTCGGGTTCCGGTTCCGGCTCGGACTCCGCTTCGGGGGCTGTATCGACCTGAACGACCGACGTGTGCTCACTCTCCTCCGGCGTGTCCGTTTCGTCGTCGGCCGTGCCGTCGTCGCTGGCCACGTCGGAAGCTGATTCCGCGGTGGCCGCCGGTTCGGGTTCCGTGTCCGACTCGTCCGCGGTGGCCTCGGGCTCCGCCGAATCGACCGTATCGTCCGGAATCGGGACCGGCTTACCGGTGAGCGCTTCGGCGAGGGCGCGGTAGCCCGCGGCCGCGATACTGTCGGGCGAGCGGGCGACGACCGGAACCTGCGTGCTGAGCGCCTCGCGGATGGCCGGGTCCTCGGGGACGACGGCGATGACGCCAGCGTCGAGGAGCGAGGCGACCACGTCGGCGTTCGGGTTCGACTGGTTGACGCGCGTGAGGACGACGCCGACCACGTCAGCGCCGATGCGCTCGCCGAGCTGTCGGGTCTTTTCGGTGTCGCCGAGCGCCTCGCGCTCGGTCGTCGAGACCAAGACGACCTCGTCGGCGAGCTTCAGCGGGACGAAGGTGTCGTCACTCAGCCCCGCGCCGGTGTCGATGATGACGATATCGTAGCTCGCTTCGAGCGCCGAGACGACCGGTTCGAGCTCCTTCGCGTTCGCCGTCGCGAACGCTTCGAGGGCGTTCGAGCCGGGGAGCACTGAGAGTCCTACCGGTCCCTCGTAGACGGCCGCCTCGACCGCCGACTCGCCTGTCAATACGTCGTGAAGCGTCGCCCCATCCGGGTCGACGCCGAGCGCGCCGGCGAGATTCGGCATCCCGAGGTCACCGTCGACGACGACGACATCGTGACCGGCCATCGCGAGCGTCGTCCCGAGGTTGGCCGTGGTCGTCGTCTTTCCAACCCCGCCTTTCGCGCTGGCAACTGCGTACACCCGGGCCATAATTCCAACGTCGAAGTCCACCCGTGACAGCCACATAAATGTTCTCCGACCGCGCTCGTCTCGAAGTCGGGTCGTAGGGCGGCTCGTGCGGCGGGATACCGCGGAACGTGACCAGTCAAAGGTTACTTAGCCGCTGGAGGGACTAGGTGGAGTGATGAGTAGCGACGCCGAGGAGGCGAGCGAGGACCGCCGAAAGTACGAATTCAAGAAGGTCATCGAGGACCTGCGAGAGTACGAAGGGTCGGGAACGCAGCTCGTCACCATCTACATCCCCGAAGACAAGCAGATTTCCGACGTGGTCGAACACGTCATCACAGAGCACAGCGAAGCGTCTAACATCAAATCGAAGCAGACGCGAACGAACGTCCAAGACGCCCTGACGAGCATCAAGGACCGACTCCGGTACTACGACACCTTCCCACCGGACCGCGGTATCGTCATGTTCTCCGGTGCGGTCAACTCCGGCGGCGGCCAGACCGACATGGTCACGAAGGTGCTGGAGAGTCCCCCGGAGCCGATTCAGTCGTTCCGGTACCACTGCGACTCGAACTTCCTCACCGGACCGCTCGAGGACATGCTCATGGACAAGGGCCTGTTCGGCCTCATCGTCCTCGACCGCCGCGAGGCCAACGTCGGCTGGCTCAAGGGCAAGCGCGTCGAGCCGGTCAAGAGCGCCTCGTCGCTCGTCCCCGGGAAGCAGCGCAAAGGTGGCCAGTCCGCCCAGCGTTTCGCCCGCCTCCGCCTCGAAGCCATCGACAACTTCTATCAGGAGGTCGCCGGGATGGCCAACGACCTGTTCGTCCCCAAGCGACACGAGATGGACGGCATCCTCGTGGGCGGTCCCTCGCCGACGAAAGACGAGTTCCTCGACGGCGACTACCTCCACCACGAACTGCAGGACCTCGTCGTCGGGAAGTTCGACGTGGCCTACACCGACGAGTCCGGTCTCTACGACCTCGTCGACGCCGGACAGGACGCGCTGGCCGACCAAGAGGTCATCAAGGACAAAAAGCAGATGGAGGAGTTCTTCGAGAAGCTTCACCGCGGCAACGAGTCCACCTACGGGTTCGAAGCGACTCGGAAGAACCTCGTGATGGGGTCGGTCGACCGCCTTCTCATCTCCGAGGACCTCCGAAAGGACATCGCCATCTACGACTGCGACGGCCAAGAGGAGTACGAACTCGTCGACCACCGTCACAACACGCCCACCCACGAGTGCGAAGGCGGCTCGGAGGCCGAACTGAAAGAGCGCGAGGACGTCATCGAGTGGCTCATGGACCTCGCCGACCAGCGCGGCACCGAGACGAAGTTCATCAGCACGGACTTCGAGAAAGGCGAACAGCTCTACGACGCGTTCGGCGGTATCGCCGGCATCCTCCGGTACTCCACCGGCGTCTAAACGACTCCTCCTCGGCGTCTTCGCGCGCCACGGTGTCAGACAGCACGGAGCGGCGGCGCTCAGAGGAACGCGTCCAACTGCGCCTGCCGACGGGCGACATCGAAGTGAGGGTCGGCCGCCTCCCGCTGGAGCCGGTCGAGCGTGAGATGCACGTCGATTCCAGACCGTTCGGCGAACTCGACGCAGTCGACGATGCCGGCGCGGTTGAGCGCCAGCGAGTCGAGCATGCCGACGAGAAGCGCGACCGCAGCGCCCGCGTCGCCCTCGGGAAGCACGTCCGCGAACGGCCGCGAGTCGCCGTCGGTCGGCACCGTCTCCGTCGGATGAAGTCGGAGGCAGCCGGCGCACAACCCGACGGTCAGCGCCGCCTCGGGCGCGTGAGACGCTAGCGGTTCGGGCACTGCGAAGACGGCGAGTTCACCGTCGCAGTCGGGACAGGACATGAGAGTCTCTACGCGCCGAGACGGTGAAAAACGGTCGGAGACTCGACCGAGAAGAGAACGGAATCGAGAGAGAACAGATCAGTCGGGTCAGTCGGCCGTCGCCGCTTCCGCTTCGGCCGCCGCTTTCTCGGCGGCGCGCTCTTCCTTCTCTTCTTCTTCCTTCTTCGCCTTGATCTTCTTCAGACGGAAGATTTCCTCGCGTTCCTGTTCTTCGAGCTTCTGCTCGATGTACTCCTGGTTCTCGTAGAGCTCCGGCAGGAGCTTGAACTCGAGCGCGTTGACGCGGCGCTTCGTCGTCTCGATCTCTTCGAGCATCTTCTTCATCGCCGTCTCGACCTCCGCGGCGAGGATGATGGATTCGAGGAGTTGCTCGTAGGCGTCCGCGGCCTCGTCGATGCGGGCCGAGGAGCCGAGCAGGCCGTAGCCGCGCTGGTCGAGGCTCTTTTTCACGCGCGAGGACTCGATCTGCGGGACGACGACACCCATGATGTTCTTCGACTGCGTCGTGATTTCGGGGTACTCCTTCAGCGCGGCGGCCGCGCCGCGGACCGCCACGTCGCCCTCCATGGCGCGGGCCATGTTGATTTTGTTCTGCGCGCGCTCGTAGTCCTGATTGAGGTTGGCCCGCACGTCCTGGGCCTGGTCGAGGATGTCCATGAACTCCATGATGAGCCCGTCACGCTTCTGCTCGAGCGTGTCGTGGCCCCGCTCGGAGAGTTCGATGCGATCTTCGATCGCCATCAAGTTCTTGCGGGTCGGCTTGACGTCTTCGGCCATCGTTGGCGGGGGTTGTTCGCCTGGGGTGTTAATCTTTTACTGTCTGGCCGGCCAGACCGGCCGGAACCGGTCGTGACGGGAAGGCGTCACGTCTGTGGGTCGAGACCGCGATTCAGTTCGCGGGTCGTCACGGGCGCTGATGTCGGCGTCCCGGGGGCGGGAGACATCGAGCAGCTGTCAAAGATCCTGATATACCCGTTAGTACGGTTCTCCATCGAAAAATCGAGAGATGAGTTTTCGCTCCGCCGCGTGCAGGTGTTGGTGAAACGTCGCCCGCGAGACGCCCATCGTCTCCGCGAGTTCGTCGCCGGTGACGGCGTGGGGCCACTCGAAATACCCGCCGAGGTAGGCGAGTTGGAGGGCCGACTGCTGGCGGTCGGTGAGGTCGTCGTTGACGCTCGCGACGAACTCGCGGCGCGCCACCGGCGGTTCGGACCGGTTCGTGACGGAGCGGAGTTCGGCGTTCGCCGCGACCGTCTTGAAGTCGTCGAGGAGTGCCCGCCCCGCCACGCGGTCGGGGACGACGACCGTAAGCCGGCAGCCGAGGCGGTCTACTTCGAGGTCGACGAGTCGCCCCCCCGCGTCGGCGACGAGGTGGACGAGCGACCCGTCGGCGAAGGTGAGTTCGTAGAGTTCGGCGTCGTCACCGCGGGGGAGGACGTCGACGCTCCGAAGACCGTCGAGGTCGGTGTCGGCTTCCTCGAACTCCGTCGCGGGGTCCGTCGAGACGAACAGACTCACGGTCCCGTCGTCGTGTTGGGCCGAACCGCGGTACGAGAGTTCGCAGTTCCCCGCGGCGGCGAGTCGGACCAGCGGCTGCGTCTCGTCGCGCACCTCGAGTTCGAGTTCGAGCCGCTCGTCGGACAGCAGGGACCGCCGGCTCTCGAACGCGTCGATGGCCGCGCCGACCGCCCTGCCGAGCGTCCCGAACACCACCCGAACCTGGTCGTCGAGTTCCGCAGCATCGGTGTAGACCGTCAGGACGCCGTACAGCGTCCCGCTGTGGACTAGCGGGACCGCGATGACGGAGTCGAACGGGACGAGCGCCTCCGCGGAGACGTTCCCATCGCCGACGGTCGCCGACTGGACGGTCCGCGTCTCCGCGGCGCGGGCGGTGGGGTCGCTGGGGTCAGACCGGTCGATTTCGAGGCCGTCGAGGAATCCAGTGTCGGTTCCGGCCCGCTCGTTTGGGACGATGACCGCCGGTGCGAGGTCGCAGTGGCCGACCCACGCGCAGTCGAACGAGCCGGCGGCGGTGACTCGATCGCAGACGGCCGCTTCGAGCTCCTGTCTGCTCTCCGCGCGGACGAGCGCGCTCGTCACGTCCTCCAGCAGCCCCTCGATGTGCTCGACGAGCGTCTGGAGGCGCGCGCGCTCTTCGTCGACCCGCGCGGCGTACCGCTCGGCGGCCGCCTCCGCGCGCATGCGCTCTGTGATGTCGGTCTGGAAGCCGACGTAGTGTGTCACCTCGCCGTCCGGTCCGCTCAGTGGCGCGACATCGACCCGGTTCCAGAACGTCTCGCCGTTCGCGCGGTAGTTCAGCAGTTCGACCGACGCCGCCACCTCGGCCTCGATGGCGCGGCGGAGTTCGGCGACTCGCTCGGGGTCGGTGTTCGGTCCCTGAAGGTATCGGCAGTTCCGCCCCAGCGCCGCGTCGGCCGAGTAGCCGGTCATCGTCTCGAACGCCTCGTTGACGTAGACGAGGGGTCGGTCGGGCAGCGAGCAGTCGGCGACGGTGATGCCGACCGGAGCCTCGTCTATCGCCTGTTCTTTCAGGTCCTCCGTTATCTTGCTCGCGGCCGCCGCGCCGCGGCGACGCCACGCGACGACGCTTTCGACCCGCTCCGGAAGCCGCTCGAAGAGGTTCGAATCGACGACCGGGACCACGTCGGCCGCGCCGGCGTCGCGGGCGGCCGCCGCCGAGAGGTCACCGTC
>NZ_JAMYJY010000096.1:0-14500 GCF_024136985.1 Haloferax sp. AB510 | reverse complement strand
CGACCCGCCACCTCGCCGACTCGGTCGCCGCCGGGAGGGACCGCCGATGAGCGAACGAGACGACGCTGACGGCGCAGGTGGACAAGGCGGCTCGGACGACGCGAGCCGCGC
Source organism: Haloferax sp. AB510 (assembly GCF_024136985.1). NCBI lineage: Archaea > Methanobacteriati > Methanobacteriota > Halobacteria > Halobacteriales > Haloferacaceae > Haloferax > Haloferax sp. AB510. The sequence goes on along the minus strand of NZ_JAMYJY010000096.1, from coordinate 14,389 downwards.
AGACGGCGTCCCCGACGTGGCGCTGGACGAGGCGCTCGCCGCCGTCGCGGGCGAGCAACCGCTCATCAACTCGGTCACGAACGACGTGACGGTCAACGACGTGGCGAACGTCACACTCTACTGGGGCGGCCTGCCGGTCATGTCCGACGACGAGCGCGAGGTCGGCGACATGGTCGGCATCGCCGACGGCTGTCTGCTCAACATGGGGACCGTGAGCGAGTCCGGCGAAGAGACGATGCTGACCGCCGGCCGGGCCGCCAACGAGTCCGGCGTCCCCCTCGTCGTCGACCCCGTCGGCGTCGGTGCGACCCCGACGCGCGACCGAGTCGCGGACCGCCTCGTCACCGACCTTGACGTGGACGTGCTCAATGGCAACTACGGCGAGATATCCGCGCTCGTCGGCGACGACGCCGAGGTCCGCGGGGTCGAGTCAGTCGGCGAGTACGCCGAAATCGCCGCCGCGGCCGTCGAGTGCGCCCGGAAGACCGGCGCGGTCGTCGTCGCCTCCGGCGAGACCGACATCGTCGCCACCGAGGAGGCAGCCTTCGAGGTCGACGCCGGCCACTCGATGATGGGCGCGGTCGTCGGCACCGGCTGTATGCTCGGCGTGACGCTCGCGGTGTTCGCGGCCGCCATGGACGACCTGCTCGACGCGGCGCTCGCGGCGACCGCGGCGTACGGACTCGCGGGCGAACTCGCCGCCGAGGGCGCGTTCGGCGACTACCGCGGCCCGGCCAGCTACAAAATCACCTTCCTCGACGCCATCGCGGGGCTCGCGGATGCCTCGACGCCCGACATCGCCGACCGAATCGACCGCATCGAGGTCAGATAGATGCCGGAGACCACCCCCGACCCGCGGACGCCGCCGTACGTTCTCACCATTGCCTCCAGCGACTCCGGCGGCGGCGCGGGCATCCAGGCCGACCTGAAGACGATGACCCGGCTCGGCGTCTACGGCGGGTCGGTCATCGTGGCCGCGACGGCCCAGAACACCCGCGGCGTCGAGGGCTCGCACGTCCTCCCCGCCGAGTCGATTCGCGCCCAGTACGAGGCCGTCGCCGACGACTTCGACATCGCGGCCGTGAAACTCGGGATGCTGGCGACCGCCGAGGCGGTCGAGACGGTCGCCGACTGCCTCGCCGACTACGACGGTCCGGTCGTCCTCGACCCCGTGATGGTCGCCACCTCCGGCGACCGACTGCTGGACGAGGACGCCGTCGATGCCTACGACGCCCTGTTCGCGCAGGCGACGCTCGCGACCCCGAACGCCGACGAGGCAGAGGCGCTGACGGGCGTGTTCCCCGACTCTCCGGCGGCCGTCTCGGACGCGGCCGACTGGTTCTTCGACCGGGGTGCCGACGCCGTGCTCCTGAAGGGTGGCCACGTCGCAACCGACGATGACACCGTGGTCGACACGCTCGTCACGCCGACCGAGACGACGACGTTCGTCAATCCGCGCATCGACGCGACGGCGACTCACGGGTCGGGCTGTACGCTTTCGAGCGCCGTAGCCGCCCACCTCGCCCGCGGCGACGACCTCGCCGACGCCGTCCGGCACGGCATCGAGTTCACGCGCGCGGCCCTCGCCGAACCCGCCGACGTGGGCGAGGGCGCGGGGAGTGTGAACCACCTCGTCAGCGTCGACGACGGCTGGACGCCCGACTCGGACGCGTCCGACGGCGACGACTAACCACCGGTCGGGCCAGCGCTCCGCCTCGGTGCCCGCGGCACGCGCTTTTTTCCAGACACGTGTCGTATCACGAACATGGAAGAGACAGCAGCCGCGAACACGCTCCGTGCCCGAATCGAGGCCGGCGGCGTCGCGCTCGGCGTCCTCGACAACACCTACAGCCCGACGCTCGTGGAGTTCTACGGCGAACTCGGTCTCGATTTCGTGTGGCTCGACCTCGAACACGGCGGGCCGAGTTCGCTCGACTCGGGCGCGATGGAGAACCTCCTCCGCGCGGCCGAACGAACCGGCATCGAGCCGCTGGTACGGCTCCCGACGACCGACCCGGCGTTCGTCCGGAAGGCACTCGACCTCGGCGTCAGGAACGTCTTCCTCCCACGCGTGGAGTCGGCCGAGGAGGTGCGCAAGGCGGTTCAGTCGGCCCGTTTCACCTACGGCGACGACCCCGGCGACCGCGGCCTCGCGTCGCCCCGTGCCCGCCGCTGGGGACTCGCAGACGACTACGTCGAAAGTGAGGACCGCGAGACGCTCGTCGGCGTGACCATCGAGACCGCCGAGTCGCTTTCGGACCTCGACGCGATTCTCGACGTACCCGAACTGGGCTTCGTCTTCATCGGGCCGTTCGACCTCTCGGTGGCGCTCGGCCACCCCGGCGAGATAGACCACCCCGACGTGCAGGCGGCCGTCGAGCGAATCCGCTCGGCTGCGGTCGAGGCCGGCGTCCCCGTCGGCGGCCTCGGGTTTGGCATGGACGACGTGAATCGGAAGGCGGAGAACGGCTATCAGCTCATCAATCTCGGTAGTACCACGGGCGCGCTCAAGGGCATCGCCGACGGCTGGTTCGACGCCGTGACGTTCGACCGCGAAACGTAGCGGCCGCGCCTACCCTGTCGCGTCCGATCCCGAGTCGGACAGCCGCATCGCCACGCTGTACATCTCGCCCGCGGACTCCGATTCGACCGCGTCGGCGACGCGGTCGGCCTCGTCCGCGAGCCACTTCCCCGTCTCGCCGGGGAGTTCAGCCGCCAGCGACTTCGCCACCGACGCGTGCGCCTCGACGTGGCTTTCGGACCACGGCACCGGGTCGAGCAGGGTCAGTTCGCGGTCGAAGCGCCAGCCGTACCCCGAAAACAGCGCCCTGAGCGCGTCGGCCGGATAGAACGTCAGCGCGGGCCGCCCGCGGGCCAACTGGCTCGCGGCGTTTTCGAGCGCGAACAGCTCCCGAATCGCGGCGTCGTCGGGGAGCGGTTCGTAGTCGTCGACGACGAGGTGACAGGCGGGCGCGGCGACCCGGGTTAGCTCGCCCGCGACGGCGGCGAGCGACTCGGGACTGACGAGGTTGAACAGCCCGTGGGCGGTGACGATGTCCACCGAGTCGTCGGCGAGCGGGAGGCTCCGAACGTCGGCCTCCAGCACCGCGGTTCGCGCTCGGTCCGCGGGCTCGGGTGCCACCCGGTCGCGGACAATGGCGGCGTGTTCGGGGTCGTTCGTGACGGCGTAGACCCGTTTCGCGCCCGCGTCGAGGAGTCCGGCGGTCGCGTTGCCGGTCCCCGCACCGGCCTCCAGACAGACCGCGCCCCGGACCGGTCGGTCGTCGAGGGCGGCCGTAACGGTCGTTGGAACGTCCATTGGCGGCAGGTGGAATCGAGGTTAGACTCGTCTCGCTCGCTAGTGGTGCAGTTGCTCCGGAACCGGGCTCTCGTCGTGCCGGAGGCGCTCGATGAGGGACCGCTGGGCCGTCTCGTCCATGCCGTTGTACCGCGCCGCGGCGTCGAGGACCATCGCCACGAGCTTCGGGTCACCCGGCGTGACGACACTTGTGAGGCCCTGTGCGGCCGCGAAGTCGAACCGCTCGGCGATTTCGTCCGGGGCGTCGACCGGCTCGTACCAGTTGGAGAACGGTCGATCAGCCTCGGGCAGTTCGTCGGTGTCGGGCCACGGCCCGCGGGCGAACGCCTTGATGCCGAGGGTGCCGATACCGGCCTTCTCGGCCGCCTCGAAAACGCCCGCGTAGTCGTGTTCGTCGTCGCCTTTGCCGACGACGACGGGGTTCAGTGGGAACATCAGGGTTTCGAGGTCGTCGATGCGGTCAATGGCGTCGCGGATGAGTCCCGGGTTCCCGTGGCTCGTCAGCCCGATGTGGCCGATTTTCCCCTCGTCTTTCGCCTCGCGGAAGGCCGCGAGCGCGCCGTCGTCGGCCGTGATTTCGTCCAGTTCGGACTCGTATTCGAGGCCGTGGATCTGATAGAGGTCGATGTAGTCGACGCCGAGGCGGTCGAACGACCGGTCGAGCTTCCGCTTTGCGCCCTCGTAGCCACGCTCTTGGGTCTTACAGCCGAGGAAGATGTCCTCGCGGTGCTGGCGGAGCTTCGGGCCCAGTTTGAGCTCCGCGTCGCCGTAGGTCGGAGCCACGTCGAAGTGGTTGACGCCCTTCGAGAGGACGTGTTCGACCATCTGGTTCGCGCCCTCCTGTTCGAGCCAGTTGAGCGCGATAGCGCCGAACGTCGCGATGCTACTCTCGTGGCCGGTGTCGCCGAGTGCGCGGGTTTGCATACGTCGAGTGTCATCGCCGACGGGCAAAAACGTGTGTCTCGCCGACTCGGCTGCCGGGTCCGTGTCGGTGTTGCTGACGCCGCCCCGACCCGGTAACACTCGCGTCAGCGGATACTCAAGTCCTTGCGGCCCGTAGGACCGGCCATGGCAGACATCACGCCGACACCCGGCATTCACCACGTCACCTGCATCGCGGGCGACCCGCAGCAGAACCTCGACTTCTGGGTCGAGACGCTCGGACTCCGCCTCGCCAAGCGCTCCATCAATCAGGACGACCCCAGCACGTACCACTTCTTCTTCACGGACGCGGAGGGGACGCCCGGCACGAGCATGACGTTCTTCCCGTGGGAGAACCTCTCGCGGGGGAAGGTCGGCACCGGGCAGGTCTCGCGGACCGCGTTCCGCGTGCCCGAGGGGAGCCTCGACTACTGGGAAGAGCGATTCGACGAGTACGGCGTCGACTACGACGACCGCGTCGAGCGATTCGGCGAGACGGTCCTCCCCTTCAGCGACCCCGACGGCCTCCCGGTCGAACTGGTCGAAGTCGAGATTCCCGACGACGACCCGACCGTCCCGTGGACCGAGTTCGTCCCCGAAGACGTTGCGATTCGCGGCTTCCACTCCGTGACGCTCTGGCTGGGCGACCCGCAGCCCACGGAGGACCTGCTCGAAACGATGGGCTTTGAGCGCGTCGGCACCGAGGAGGCGCAGGGCGACACCCCCGGCGACGAGCGGACGCGATTCGCCGCGACGGGCACTGTCGGGAAGTACGTGGACGTGCTGCCGACCATCGAGAGCAGCCGACAGGGCCACGGTACGGTCCACCACGTCGCCTTCCAGACGCCGACGGACGAGGACCAAGAGGCGATGCGCAAAGCTGTCCAGTCGAAGGGGCTGCGCCCGACCGCCCAAATCAACCGCCACTGGTTCCGGTCGGTCTACTTCCGCGAGTTCGGCGGCGTCCTGTTCGAACTCGCCACGAGCGACCCGGGCTACACCGCCGACGAACCCCTCGACGACCTCGGCGGCCGCCTCGTCCTCCCCGGCGAGTTTGAAGCGCGCCGCGAGCAGATAGAGGCCGGCCTGACCGACGTGACGGTCCCGCGGGCCGAGTCGGCCGAAGCGGACGACTGAGCCTCAGACCTCACGCCGGAGCCGTTTTCCACCCGCCGACGCCGCCCGTGTTGTCCCGTGTTAACACCGCCTGAGCAACTGCGACGAGTGTCGCAATCACAAGTACCATCATCGCCCGCGACGCAGTGGTCCGTACTTAGGTGGATGACGTGACGGAAAAACGCGAATACACGGACGACTATCAGGACAAGACGCTGTACATCCCCGGTCCGACCGAGGTGCGTGAGGACGTCATCGAGGAGATGTGCCAGCCGATGTTCGGTCACCGGATGGACCGCATGACCGACCTCTATACGACCATCGTCGAGGACACGAAGGAGTTCCTCGGCACGGACAACGACCTGATGATTCTCACGGGGTCGGGCACCGAAATCTGGGAGTCATCGACGCTCAACCTCGTCGACGAGAACATCCTCGTGCCGACCTGCGGGAGCTTCAGCGAGCGCCACGCGAACGTCGCGGAGCGACTCGGCAAGAACGTCGACCGCATCGAGTACGAGTGGGGGCAGGCCATCAAGCCCGAGGACATCCGTGAGGCGCTGGAGTCCAGCGACAAGCACTACGACGTGGTCGCCACCGTGATGAACGAGAGTTCGACCGGCGTCCGCAACCCCATCGAGGAGATCGGCGACGTGGTCGCCGAGTACCCCGACACCTACTTCGTCGTCGACGCGGTGTCCGCCCTCGGCGGCGACTACGTCGACATCGACGAGCACAACATCGACGTCATCTTCGCCTCGTCGCAGAAGGCGTTCGCCATGCCGCCGGGGCTCGCCATCTGCACCGTCAGCGACGCGGCATATGAACGCGAGCTGTCGAAGGGTTCGGCGTCGTGGTACGGGGGCTTCCAGCGCGCCCTCGACTACTACGACCGCAAGGGCCAGACTCACTCCACCCCCGCGATTCCCATCATGCTCGCGTACCGCAAGCAGATGAAGTACATGCTCGAAGAGGGCCACGAGGGGCGCGACCAGCGCCACCGCGAGATGGCCGAGTACACCCGCGACTGGGCCTACGAGCACTTCGACATGTTCCCCGAGGAGGGTTACGAGTCCCAGACCGTCGCCTGCATCGAGAACACGCAGGGCATCGACGTCGCCGCCACCATCGAGGAGGTCTCCGAGAAGTACGACATGGCCTTCTCGAACGGCTACGGCTCCGCGCTCGGCGAGCAGACGTTCCGTATCGGCCACATGGGCGAACACGACGTGGAGTCCATCAAGGCGCTGACCGACGCCATCGAAGACGTGGCGGACCTGTAGGGCCCGTAGCGGCCCCGCCCGACTGCCGCGCCCCGACGCCTCGCTCCGCGCTCTCTTTCCTCCCACAGCCCTCCGTCGGACGAGGCGGATTCTTTTGTCGCCGAACCGTAGCGGACGCCGACCCAGATGCCGCATCTCCAGTTCGACCTCGACTTCGAGGTCACGGAGCGCGAGGCGAACTGGTTCACGACGCAGATGGCCGAGTTGTACGCCGAGCGGATGGACGCCGACACCGACTACGCGGCCGTCACCGTCCGCGAGCTCGGGCGATTCACCTCGGTCGTCGACCGACAGAAACGCCGTCGTGCTGCAGGCCGACATCCGGGCGGGTCGGCGAATCGGAAGTGCGAACTCGCCCTCGCGGTCATGGACGCCGTCGCCGAGCGGTTCGGCGTGCCGGAGTCGAACCAGAAAGTCGTCTTCACCGAACACGAGGGGAGTCGGATGGTGGGCTACGACCGCGTCGGCGACGACTGGTCGGAGTCGGCCTGACCGGCGTCGGCCACCCGGAGTTCGACCGCAAAGACGGCCCCCCGCGGATCGTTGTCCTCGACCCACACGTGCCCGCCGTACTTCTCGACCAGCGACTGCACGAGGTACAGTCCGAGACCGGTGCCCCGACTGTCCAGTCCCTTTTTGTCCTTCGCGAAGACGGTCTCTTTTCGCTCGTCAGGTATTCCCCGGCCGTCGTCGGCGACGCGGACGACGACGCGGTCGCCCGCCTCGGTCTCGGCGACGGAGACCTCGATAGTCGGTTCGTCCTCATCGGTGTGCTGGACGGCGTTCGTGAGGAGGTTCCGGAAGACGGACCCGAGCATGTCGTCGGCGAGCACCGCGACCGCCGGCACCTCGGTGTCGACCGTCACGGTCGCGTTCGGAGTCATCTCTCGCAGCGACGCGAGTTCGGCTTCGAGGACGGGCCGGAGCGAGACTGGTTCGTTTTCGACGCCCCGACTGCGCATCATCTCGGCCATGTCCCGCGCCGTCTCCGTCAGTTCGACCGCGTGGTTGGCGCGCTTCCGGACGATGTCGACGTACTCCCGCGCCTCCTCGTCGGCGATGTGCTCACCGAGCAGTTCCGCGTAGGCGGTCACCAACTGCAGGTCGTTGCGAACGTCGTGGCGGACGACCTGATTCAGCACGGCGAGCTCGTCGCGTTGCGTTTCGAGGAGCCGGTTCTGCTCGCGGAGCTCCGCCTCGTAGCGCTTCCGCGTCCTGATGTCGCGGGCGACGCTCAACACGACTGTCTCCCCGCGGTAGCTCACGAGGCTCGAACTGATTTCGACGGGTATCTCCCGACCATCTTTCGCCCGGTGGACCGTCTCGAACACCTGCGTCCCGTCGGTCGGCATCTGGGAGATGAGCGCCGAAATCTCGTCGTCGCTGAGTCCCGCGTCGATGTCGTGGACCGTCATCGAGAGGAGTTCGTCCCGCGAGTAGCCCAGCAGTTCCACCGCGGTCTCGTTCACCGCGTGGATCTGGTCGTCGAGGCCGAGGACCCAGACGGTGTCGTTCATCCCGTCGATGAGTTCTTGGAACTCCTCGCGGGCGCGTTTCAGTTTCTGCTCTCGCTCCTGTCGGTCGGTGATGTCCCTCGATACGGCGATGACGCCGACGACTTCGCCAGCCACCTGAAAGGGCGCGAACCGGTAGCTCAGGGTCCGTGACTCGCCGTCCGGCGTGACGAGTTGGGTCTCGCCTTCGAGCGAGTCGACATCCTCGTCCAAGAGCCGCTGATACGGGTCGCCCGGACGTTCCTCGCGGATCTTCTCGACGAGCAGGCTCCGTTCGCCTTCGAGCTCGGCGGGCGTCATCCCGTAGAAATCCGCCAGATAGTCGCTCGCGAGGAGGAATCGCCCCTCGCGGTCGTACAGGCACGCGCCCTCCAGCATCTGTTCGAAGACGCGCTCGTAAACGAGCGAGGAGTCGACCGGCCGCCGGTCGGCCGCCGCGACCGCCCGTTCGACTCGGACGGCCAACTCCTCGTAGTCATCCGACCCCCGAGCACGGACGTAATCGGTGACGCCCGCGTCGAGCGCCTCCGTCGCGGTCAACTCGCACGCCGGGTCGGTAACGACGAGAAACGGGAACTTCGGCTCTCGGCTGCGAACCGCCGCGAGGAACTCGAGCGCGTCTCTCTCCTCCCCGTTGACCGACGAGACGACGCAGTCGAAGTCGACGCCCGAGCCGGCGTCTCGCAGTCGCTCTCCCGCCGCGGCCGCGGTCCGAACTGTCTCGATTTCGAACCGCGTCTCTCGTCCCCGGACGGCCTCGGTGACCGCCGTCGCGACGTCCGGGTCGGCGACGACGAGGAGCGGTACCGAACCGTCACCATCGCTCATTACCTAGGTCACACTCGACCACCGGGTAAAAGGTCGTGTGGCGCTGCGCGCCGTTCCGAGGAAACCACTCGGTTGTAACACCCAGTAGCAACACTTTTGTGACGACCGCCGAGACCACGACGGCATGAACGAACCCAAACTCGACGTATCGGCGGTGATGAGCGGCGACTGGCGGGGATATCTCTCGGAGATGGGGCCGTCGTGGGTCGCGGGCGCGGTTGCGGCGGGGCCGGCGACGATGGCGACCGTGCTCACGGCCGGCGCGACGTTCGGCTACGCGATGCTGTGGGTCGTGGTGCTCTCGGCGGTCCTCGGCGCGTCGGCGCAGTACCTCTCGATGCGACTCGGCCTGCTCACGGAGGACGGTATCATCGCCGTGGTCGAACGCGAACTGGGCGACGGTTGGGCGTGGGTGCTCGTCGCCGACGGGGTGCTGGCCGCAGGGCTGGCCCAACTGGTCATCATGAAGGGGCTGGCCGACGTGAGCGCGACGATAACCGGCGTCGACGCCCGGGTCTGGGGCGTCGCGTGGGCGGTCGTCCTCGCCGCCGGACTGGCCGGTCGGGGCTACCGCTTCGTCGAACTCCTCGCGAAGGGGCTCGTCGCGGCCATCGTCGTCGCCTTCCTCGCGTCGCTGTTTTTCGTCCCCATCGACCCGGCGGCCGCGGTCGGCGGACTCGTCCCGCGAATCCCCGCGGGGGTCGACGGCGCGCTCGTCGCCGCCGGCATCCTCGGGGGCGCGGTCCACATCACGCTCATCACGATGCACTCGTACACGATGCGCGCCCGCGGCTGGACGACCCGGGACTACGGACTGGCGACGTTCGACGTGGGTGCGTCGATGCTCGTCGCCTTCGGCGTCTACAGCCTCGCCATCTTCCTCGTCGCGGCGGGCGTCCTCCACACCCCCGAGGTGGCCGCGAGCGACCTCTCGGCGGTGGCGGCCGCACAGGCGCTCGGCCCGCTGGCAGGCGCGAACGCCAAGTGGCTGTTCCTTCTCGGCCTCCTGGGCGCGGCCGTCTCCACGCTCGGCGGCAACACCGTCGTCCCGCCGTACCTCGTCGCCGACAAACTGGGCTGGGGGACGGACCTCTCAGACGGTCGGTACCGCACGCTCCTCGCTGGCGTGGCGCTGTTCTCCGGCATCGGGGCGTTCCTCGGCGGCGCGTTCTTCCCGCTTCTCGTGTTGGTGCTGGCGTTCGGCCTCGTCGGCACGCCCTTCGCCATCGCCGTCGTGCTCGTCTTGCTCAACAGCGACGCGGTCGCGGAACCGAACTCGACGCTGGCGAACCTCGGCGGCGTCGTCCTGCTCGCGGTCACGACCGTCCTCGCCGCGAACTTCGTCCGCTCGCGGGCGCTTTCTGACCTCGGCGACCCGCTTTCGGTGTTCGTCGTCGTCTTTGCCGCGGCCATGGGAGCGGCGACGCTCGGTCTCCTCGGCAAGTTCGTCCGCGAGGCGGTCGGTCGCCCGACTGCGGCCTGACGGGCGGTCGTCGCGGCCCTACTCGCTGTAGCGGCCCGACGCCCGGTCGTACTTGGAGACCATCGCGATGACAGCGGTCCCCAGACCGCCCGTCGCGGCCCAGAACTGCCACGGGAGCGACCCCGAGGACCCGCCGCTCGGCACGTAGGGGTACGACAGCGACCCCGCCTCGACGATGTCCGCCGACCCGGGCATGAGACCGGACCCCGGTTCGTTCGGAATCGCGCCCTCCTCGGCCGGGCCGCCGGGCTCGCCGCAGACGACCCGACCGACCATCCCGAGCTGTTTGTGCGGGCTACAGAAGTAGTCGTAGGTGCCCTCGACCTCGAAGGTGTACGAAAAGCTCGCACCAGATTCCTCAAGGAGGCCGCTGTCGAAACCGGACGCGTCCGCCGGGATGCGCCCCTCGGCCTGATTCGACTCGGCGTAGGCCGTCGCGGAGTGGTCGCCGCTTTCGAGGACCCACTCCACGGTGTCACCGGGGGCGACGTGCAGTCCGACGGGGTCGAAATAGTACTCCCCGTCTTCTGTCACCATCTGGATAGTATGGGTGGTCGAACCGCCACCGTCCGCGCCGCCACCGGCGTCTGTACTCCCGTCGGAACCGGCGGTCGAGTTCTCGCTCGACGCCCCGGCGACACCCGGCGACGCCCCGAGAACGGCAATTCCACCCGCAATATTTTTCATGAACGTTCGTCTGTTCATAATGGTGTTTGAGTTCGTATTACCGCTGATACTGCCTACTACCTGACCGTTCGTCTACTATCTTGTAGTTCTGTTGATTCTCGAACATCCCGAAACAGAAAAACAGATAACCGCTCGTCTGAACGCTTACGTGGCACCGTCGCTCCCGCGAACCCACGGTCGCCGCCGCGGCCGCGGGAGCGCTAATCCGGCATCAACAATTACGTAAAAATATTGGTACATTCATGAAATTCGTGGTGAACCCGACCCGACGTTCGGCGGTGAGAACCGATGCGGCGTGAAACCGCAGTCATCCTGCTCCTCATCGCGGTCGTGCTGCTCCCGATGTGGTACGTCGCGCTGACGAGCGGGACCGAAGGCGGGAGTATCGGCGTCGGCACCGGCGCAGAGCCGGTCGCCGTCAACACCTCGTCCGACCTCCAGCCCGCGAGCGGCTACCTCCCCGGTCCGGTCGAAGTCGGCGTCAATCAGGCCGGCGTCGTCGCGTGGGTCGCGCTTCTCGGGATGGTCGGCGTGATGGTCGGGACGAAACAGTTCCTCGACCGCATCAGCCACCTCGGCGACTCCGTCGTCGCCGACGGCGGCCGCGCGACCGTCTCCGTCCCGCCGTACATGGAGACGGAGTCCCGACGCATCCTCGACTACGTCCCGGCCGTGTCGTCGCGGACCGGACTGCTCGTCGTGGCGCTCCTCTCGTGGGTGGACGTGTCGTTCGCCGCGCTCCTCGCGCTGGAGGGGCTCGGCCCGGCGCGGACGCAGTTCCTCGGCACCTACGCCGGGATGCTGTTCCTCTCGCTCGCGCTGACCGTCCTCGCGTACACGGCGTACTTCGTCCCGAGCATCACCGTCGCAGAAACCAGAGACCACTGACTATCCGCACAGACATGAGCAAACGCACCACCGACACCGACACCGACACAGACGCCCCGGACATCCCGCAGAGCGACGACGAACTGACGCGGCGAAACATGGCGAAGCTCCTCGCCGGCATCGGCGGCGCGGCCGCCATCGGAAGCTTCGGCGTCGACTACGCCGCGGGACTCCCCGGCAGTCTCGACACCGGGAGCGAGACGCTCTACGTTGAGGGGACGCGCCTCGTCGATAGAGACGGCAACCCCCTGACCGCCGCCGACGCGCTCTCGACCGACGAGTTCGACAAGATGGACGTCTTCCCGGAGAAGGAAGGCGGCGGCGCGCTCGTCACCAAGCGCGCGACCACGCTCCTGCTTCGCTTCCCCGAAGACGAGTACGAAGCGCCCACGAACATCGAGGGGACGGCCAAGGGCTACGTGGCCTACTCGAAGGTCTGCACCCACGAGGGCTGTCTCGTCGCGGGCGAACAGGGCTCCGAGCTCCGGTGTCCCTGTCACGGAAGCCTCTACGACCCCACGAAGGGCGCGTCCGTGACCGGCGGCCCGGCCTCGCGGGCGCTCCCGCAACTACCCCTCGGCATCGCCGACGACGAGGACGGGACGCTCCTCCTCGCGACGGGACCGTTCGAGGGACCAATCGGGACGGAGGAGTGAGATGACGGGGACAGCACCGGACGACGGCTTCGGCGACGACCGACCGGACGTTCGGCCGGACGGCGGCGAGGCGGACGCCGACCTGCCGGAGACCGACCTAACGGTTCGACCCCACGAGGCGTACCCGAGAAACGCCCTGTTCGACTGGCTGGACCAGCGGCTCGAACTGGACCACACGCTCCTCGGCAAGGCGTTCCCGGAGGACAACTACGGCTCGTTCCTCCTCGGCGAAATCGCGCTTTTCACCTTCGTCATCCTCGGCCTGACGGGGACGTTCCTCGGCCTCCTGTACAATCCGGCGGTCAACAGCGTCACCTACGAGGGCAACGCGCTCCAGTACGCCGATACGGAGGTGCCCGCGGCGTTCGCGAGCGTCCTACACATCACCTACGACACCACCTTCGGGATGTTCGCGCGCATGATGCACCACTGGGCGGCGTACCTCTTCATCGCCGCCATCGCCCTGCACATGTTCCGCGTCTTCTTCACGGGCGCGTACCGCAACCCCCACGAGCCGAACTGGTTCATCGGGAGCACGCTCCTCCTTTTCGCCCTCGTGGAGGGCTTTTTCGGCTACGCGCTCCCTTACGACAACTTCAGCAAGACCGCGACGACAATCGGCTTCCAGATGACCGGCACGATTCCGGTCGTCGGGTCGTTCCTGCAGTCGCTCGTCTTCGGCGGGGCGTTCCCGGCGGGGGCCGACCAGGTCATCCCGCGGATGTTCTTCCTCCACGTCTTTCTCATCCCGGCCGCGCTGGTCGGCGCTATCGCCCTCCACATGGCCGTGTTGATGCGGCAGAAACACACCGAACACCCGCCGAGTTCCCGCGGCGAGGGCCGCCCCGACGACGATGACGACAGCGTCGTCGTCGGAATGCCGCTCTTCCCCCAGCAGTTCCTCGTCTCGACCATCGTCTTCCTCCTGACGGCCGCGACCGTCGCCTTCCTCGCCGGCTTCTTCCCGGTCCAGCGCATCGCCGCCATCGGCCCGGCGACGCCCACGTCGACGCCCTCGCACGTCGGCCCGGACTGGTTCTTCATGTGGGTGTTCGGCTCGCTGAAGATGATGCCCTCGTGGCTCGGCGAGTGGGGCCGGTTCGCCGGCGGCGTCGTCGTCCCCTCGCTCATCATCGGCGTGATGATGATTTGGCCGCTCCTCGACAACCCCGAACACCCGGTCCACTTCACCGCCGACCCGCTCGACCGACCGCTCCAGACGGCCCTCGGCGTCGCGGCCGTCATGCTCATCATCGTCCTCTCGATCGACGGGATGCGGGCCACCGTCGCCGCCGTTCTCGGCGTCTCCGGCGCCGTCCTCTACCCGTGGCTCGTCGCGCTGACGGTGGGGATGCCGCTTTTCGACTTCGCCGTCGTCTACTGGCTCCTCAAACGCCGTAAACGCCGCAAGAGCCGAACCGGAACCGCCGGCTGACCGCACGGGCTCGCAACCCACCGAACCCGACTTCGACTATGAACGTTCCACTCTCGCCCCGCGCGTTCCGCCTCGTCGACGGCGGCTCGAAACTCGTCGGCCTCGTGGCGATAGCCGCCGCGCTCAACGGAGCCGCGGCCCCGCACTCGCTCGCCGTCGGACTCGTCGGCTTCGTCGTCGGCGTCGGGACCGCGTTCCTCTCGCCCCGCGAGACCCCCGTCCGACGACGACCGCGGAGACGACTCCGCCCCGGCGACCG
>NZ_JAMYJY010000095.1:0-14729 GCF_024136985.1 Haloferax sp. AB510 | reverse complement strand
GGCGACCTCTCCGAGGCCGTCGCCGCGTCGGGGGCCGAACTCGAGAGCGTCGAGCGCGCCGCCCGAACCGCGTCCGACGCGCCGAATCGCGTCCCGGTCGAGGTCCGACTCGACGGGAGCGGTCCGGACCACCTCGTGGACGCGCTCGACTCGCTGGCGGCCCTCGACGGCGTCGAAGTCGCTTCACACTCGCTGGACGAGCGCGGCGGTGAGTCTGAGTCGGTCTGACGAGTCCGGAAAAACGGGGTAGACCGCGTTTCGGGTTTGTTCTTTCCTACGCTGTTCGCGCTGTTCACTCGGCGACGCCGACCCTCACGCGACCGCTTCGGTCGCCACGGCGTCCATCGCCTCGCAGAAGATGCCCACGCCCATCTCGATTTCGCGCTCCGTGGAGTCGAGTGGGGGCAGGAGGCGAATCGTCTTCTTCCCGCAGCCGAGCGTGAGCAGGCCGCGGTCGAGCGCCGCCTCGACGACGGCGTCGCGGCGCTGTTTGGTGTCGAACTCGACGGCGAGCATCAGGCCCTTGCCGCGCACGTCGACCACGTGGTCGGGCGCGTCGTCGGCGAGGAGCTCCTTCGCCTGCCGGCCGCGCTCGGTCGCGTTGTCGAGCAGGTCGTACTCCTCGATGGCGTCGAGCGTGAGCGCGCCCTGCATCGACGCGAGCAGGTCGCCGCCGCCGAACGTCGACCCGAGGCGGTTCTTCTCGGCCGGGAAGACGTCGGACCGCGAGACGGTCGCGCCGACGCGGAGCCCCTTCGCGCTGGCGATGACGTCGGGTTCGATTGGGTAGTGGTCGGCGGCCCACATCTCGCCGGTGCGACCGACGCCCGACTGAATCTCGTCCACGACGAGCGGGATGTCGTAGGTGTCGCAGACGTCGCCCACCTCGGCCATGAACTCCTCGCTCGGGAAGCGGTAGCCGCCGACGCCCTGAATCGGTTCGAGAATCGCGAACGCGACCTCGTCGGGGTTGACGTGGCCGCCCTCCGGCGACAGGGAGTTCCGCAACTGGGACCCGCCGCCGGCGAAGAAGCCGCAGTCGCAGGCGTCGGCCGAACAGCCCGAATCCGCGCAGAACGGAACCGTCTCGATGCCCGCGACCTGCGGGTAGTGGCGGGTGTAGACCTCCTTCGACTTCGTGAGCGAGAGCGTCCCGAGCGTCCGCCCGTGGAAGCTCCCTTCGAAGGCGTAACCGTACTTCGCGGGGGCTTTGTGGTCGTGCGTTATCTTCATCGCATTCTCGACGGCCTCGGCCCCGGAGTTCGACAGGAACACCGTGTCCATCCCGTAGTGGGAGGACACGTCGGTGAGTTTGTCCATCAGGTGGCTCGCCCCGGGGAAGTCGGCCGTCTCGGGGTTGGGACCGGCTCCGAAGTACATGTCCTGACCGGCGATCTTCATCGGCTCGACGAGGTTGAACTCCCGGAGCTTCGACAGCACCTTCTCGTTGTTGTAGCCGAGCGGCGCAGCCCCGATGTGGCAGGTGAAGTCCAAGAGGACGTTGCCGTCCACGTCGGTGACGAACGGGCCGTCGGCCTCGGCGGTCACGTCCCAGACGAACTCGTGGGAGTACTCGCTGGGCGCGGCGTGCTCGTGGTGGAACTCGACCCACTGCTTCGCGTTGGGTCCGGGCAGCGCTGCTGCGTCCGGTTCTGCGGTATCCCGATCCATACACAGGATTTGTTGATACCGTACATTAAAACTTGGTATCATAGAGATTACCATGCGTCACGGTTCGCGACCGTCTCCGCGACCGCACCGGCGGCGCTCTCGGTCGGGACCGGTTTCAGAGAATGGAGATGGACGGAGACGGGGACGGAACCGCGTTCGGCTGGAGTCGGTGTCAGTCGTCGTCGTGGCTGGAGACGTTCGCGGCCGGCGCCTGTCCGCCGGTCGACTCCGACTTCCCCCAGAGGTTCGTCTCGTCTTGGAGGAGCAGGCTTCCGTAGTCGTCTTGGAAGGTCCGGATGAGCCCGAGCGTCGCTATCACGCAGATGACGGCGAACGGCGCGCCCGTGATAATCGCCGCGGACTGCAGGGCGTTCACGCCGCCGACGACCATCAGGATGGACGCGACCGCGCCCTGGAGGACGGCCCAGAAGATGCGGTTGAGCGCGGACGGTTCCTTTTTGCCGCCGGTGGTCATCATCGACACCGCCAGCGTCGACGAGTCGGCGGAGGTGACGAAGAAGGTCGTCACGAGCACGAGGAACCCGAACAGGAGCAGCGGTCCGACGATGGGGAGGTTACCGAAGAGGACGTACCCCGAGACCGCTTCGCCGTACTCAGAGACCGGTCCGAGGACGTTCGCTGCGCCCGTGTGCTGCATGATGACGCCCGCGCCACCGACGATGGCGAACCACGGGACCGTCGCGAGCGAGGTCGCGCCGATACCGGCGAACGCGACTTCGCGGACGCTCCGACCGCGCGAGATACGGGCGATGAACAGGCCCGCGAAGGGTGACCACGCCAGCGGCCAGAGCCAGTAGAAGACGGTCCACGCGTTGACCCATTTGCTGGCGCTGGTCGCGGTGGCCTGCGTGAACAGGCTCATCTGGAAGAAGTCGCCGATGAACCCACCGGTCGCCTGCGTGCCGAGTTCGAGGATACGGAAGGTCGGTCCGAATATCAGCGTCGCGAGCATCAACAGGGAGAACACGACCATGTTGAAGTTCGAGAGCCGGCGAATCCCCTTGTCGACGCCAAGCACCAACGAGATGGTGAAGATGACGACCATCCCCGTGATGACGAGGATGGTCCCCACGTCGCCGAGTTGGATTCCCCACTGGAAGTTCAGGCCGGTGATGAACTGGCTCCCGATGAAGCCCAGCGAAGTCGCGACGCCGCCGAGGGTCGCGAACACCGCGAGGATATCGACGAGTTTCCCGATCGCGCCGTCGACGTTGTCCGCGCCGAGAATCGGCGTCAGGACCGCCGACACGCGAAGCGGCGCGTCGTAGTTGTAGACGAAGTAGCCGATGGCCAGACCCATCACGGTGAAACACGACCACTGGGTCAGACTCCAGTGGAAGATGGAGTACTGGACCGCCAGCGGCATCGCCGCCGAGGACTGGGCCTCGGCCCCGTACAGCGGCGGGACCGTTGAGTAGTGGAACAGCGCCTCCGCGGGCCCCCAGAAGACGATACCCGCCGCGAGGCCGGCGGAGTACATCATCGCGAAGTACGAGAGGAAGCTGTACTCGGGGTCCTCGTCACCGAGCTTCAGGTTCCCCCACGGCCCGAATATCACGAAGCCCAGGAACAGGACGAACCCGAGCATCGCCAACAGGAAGAACCAGTTGAACGTGGCGAGAATCCACCGGCGAATCCCGAGGACGAAGTCGTAGGAGGCCTCGGGATTGAGGCTGAACGCGCCGACGAAGAGCAGCGTTATCGCCGCCCCGAACGCGAACACCACCGGCTCGATTTCGTCGAGGAACCGCCCGACTGCGCCGTCAGCGGAACTCATGGTCGACACCCCCGTGTTCGACTGCCCCGTTCGACCCCGCCCGGACGGGGCCGTCGCCTCCCGACTGACTGGTCGGGGCCCGCGCCCCGAACTGTGCGTCACGACGACCGTTGCACGCGTGTGCTCTGTTGTGGTCTGACATACTCTCGCTCCGGCGGACACCATGCTACGTGATGTCCTACATCACGACAAGTGCAAACATTACCAATAAAATTTGTGGTTATCGGTGACGCCGAGAACGAAATCCGTTTACAAACGGTCGGAAAATCGGGCGTCGACCCGCTGCAGTCGTGCGCTTTCCTCGCTGAGTAGCGTCTCGTCTCAACGCTCGGCCGGTGCGTTCACGCGAACTGTAGACGAGAACTCGTGATAGTCCGGATATCGCCCCGAATCCTCCGGATATTCGGCCCGTTCGTAACGCTTAATCGAATTCGTACACGGGTTCTGTATATGGCAAACGACGCCGACGGAACGGACGGCACCGACGACCTCGCCTACGCCGCCGACCGCGGCCGCGGCATCCTGACGCCGAGCGACCGCGAGTTCCTGCTCGGCCGGAAGACCGACTACACCGACCACTCGAAAAAACAGAAGCGCAACCGGATTCGACGCCGCCTCCGCAACGCGATACTCGATTTCACCATCCTCTTCGAGTCGCTCGAAGACCGCGACCGCGAGACGGTGTTCAACCCCGACGCCGCCGACCGCGAGGCGTACACCCGGGGCATCACTGACATGCTCGCGTTCCTCCACCTTGGGACGATGGGCTACTACACCCCGTTCAAGGACATGCTCGCCGAGGGTGTCAACAAGGCCGAACAGGAGCTGGCCGGCTCCGACTACCGGATGGTCACGGTCGATTTCAACGTCGAACCAGTCGGTCAAATCGACGTGGACGCCGTCATCGACAAGCTCGAACGCGGCGCGTTCGACCAGCTCACGGACGAGGAGCTACAGGCGTTCGTCAGGCTCCTCGCTGAGTCCGACGACTTCTCGGCGACCGACCTGCGGGCCGATATGAAAGCGCAGATGTCGGAGTTCGTCGAGCGAATCGACGCCGCGAACGAGCGGCGTGACCGCCGAGTCGACGAACTGAACGACTGAACGTCGGTTCGTCGGCCCTCGGAAAATCCGTGGTCGCGCGGTCGAGCTCCCGAGCCCCCGCGCCCTGCGACCTATTCGAGATACGCTATCGCGTCCATTTCGACCTGCACGTCACCGGGCAGTCGCGCGACCTCGACGCAGACGCGGGCCGGCGGCACCTCGTCGAACCGCGCGCCGTACGCCTCATTCACCCGCTCGTAGTCGTCGAGGTCGGTGACGTACACCGTCAGTTTCACCGCGTCGTCGAGGCCGTCGCCGCCGGCCTCGGAGACGACGGCCGCGATGTTGTCGAGTACGCGGTCGGTCTGTTCCTCGATGTCGCCGTCGACCTCCTCGCCCGTCTCGGGGTCGACCGGTCCGTACCCCGAGACGTAGAGCGTGTCGCCGGCGACGACGCCCTGCGAGTAGGGGTTGTCCGTGCGCGGGGCGTCGTCCGTGATGACTCGTTCGGGTGGCATCGTGGTGTGTGACCGTGATTAGACTCGTTTCGTTTCGGCCGTGACCGCCTCGATGCCGTCGGTGATGACGTCGAGCGCCGTCTCCGCGAGGTCGCGGGTGAGCACGAGCGGCGGGAGCAGGCGCAGGATGTTGCCGTGCCGTCCGGCCTTCCAGACCAGCACGCCGTGTTCGAAGCAGTACTGCTGGAGCGCGTCGGCCGCGTCGCCGTCCGGGTTGCCCTCGGCGTCGACGAACTCCGCGCCGATGAACAGCCCCTTCCCGCGAACGTCCACGATTCGCGGGTTGTCTTCTGCGACCTCGGAGAGCCGTCCGCGGATGTACTGGCCGAGGTCGCGGGCGTGCGCGAGGAGGTCGTGTTCCTGGATGTACTCGATGGCGCGGGTGCCGGCGCGCATCCCGACGACGTGGCCGCGGTAGGTGCCCGCGTGGTCGCCCGACCCCCACGTGTCGAGGTCTTCGTGGTAGATAGTCGCCGACAGCGGGAAGCCGGTCCCGCCGAGCGCCTTCGCCGAGGTCATCACGTCCGGCGTGACGCCGTACCACTCGCTGGCCCACCACTTGCCGGAGCGACCGAGGCCGCTCTGAATCTCGTCGAACACGAGCGGCACGTTGTTGTCGTCGGCGATGTCGCGGAGGCCCTTCAGGAAGCCCTTCGGCGGGGTGACGACGCCGCCTTCGCCCTGAATCGGCTCGACGAAGATGCCTGCCGGGTTGGCGAGGCCGCCGTAGGGATCCTCGAAGATGGCCTTGACCTCTTCGAGACAGTGGTCCACCGCCTCCTGCGGGCCTTTGCCCATCTCGATAGTGTTCGGGTAGGGCGCATGGACCACGTCGGGGAGGAGCGGCGAGTAGTCGCCCTTGAACTTCTTGTTGCCGGTGAGGCTCATCGCGCCGCTGGTCGCGCCGTGGTACGCGCCGCGGAAGGCGACGAGACCGGTCCCCTCGGTGTTGTACTTGGCGAGTTTGATAGAGGCCTCGATGGCGTCGCTCCCCGTCGGGCCACCGAAGACGACGCGGTTGTTCCCGCGCAGTCCCGCGGGCGCGATTTCGTCCAGCTTCTCGATGAGGTCGAGTCGGGCCTCCGTCGGGAAGTCGACCGTGTGGACGAACTTATCGGTCTGCTCGTGGACCGCGTCGAGGACGTACGGGTTCGAGTGACCGACGTTCAACACGCCGATACCGGCGAACATGTCGATGAAGGTGTTGCCGTCGGCGTCGCGCACCGTCGCGCCCTTCCCGCTTTCGAACGCGATGGGGATGTCTTCGGGGTACGAGACGGCACTGCTGTCGATTCGCTGCTGTTTTTCGAGGAGTCGCGTCGAGTTCGGCCCCGGAACGTCGCCCACGTTCGGCGCGTCGTCGAAGTGCAACTCGTGAATCGGTGGACCTGCGACCATACCTCAACCCATGTAGAACAGTCATAAATAATTTGTCCACGCTTCCTATTGATGACGTACACAGTATCCGGTTTCGAAGCGGGCTTCCCGCGGTGATTTGGTTATCGACACAACAGTAACCACAATGGATTTGTGCGAGGCAACTCCTTCTTTTTCCAATGTTACACGCAAAAGGTCCGCTGCTCACGGTCGACTTAGGAGACGAGACCAGTCGGACGGAAGACATCGACGAGATTCTCGAATCCTACGTCGGGGGTCGCGGAGTCGCCACCCGCCTCGCTCACGAGCGCGTCTCCTTCGACGTTGACCCCTTCAGCCCGGAGAACCGGGTCTACTTCAGCACCGGTCCCATGCAGGCCTCGAACATGAGCTTCACCGGTCGCACGAACTGCACCAGCGTCTCGCCTTTGACCGGCGGCCTCTGCTCGTCGAACGCGGGCGGGTTCGTCTCGCGGAACTTCGCGGACGCGGGCTACTCGGCGGTCGAACTCACGGGCGCGAGCGACGAACTGGTCGTCCTCCACGTCACCGACGAGGGCGTCGAGTTCGAGGCCGTCCCGGACCTCGCCGGCGCGACGGTCCCCGAGACGGTCGCGTACCTCGACGACGAACACGGTATCGAAGCCGACCGGACGATGGTCGTCGGCCCCGCCGGCGAGAACCTCGTGCGCTTCGCCTCCATCATGACGAGCACGGAGCGCGCGTTCGGCCGCGGCGGCCTCGGTGCGGTCCTCGGGTCGAAGAACGTGAAGGCGCTCACCTTCGGCGGCGACTCTGCGCCGGACATCGAGATTCCGGCGACGCAGATGGAGATTCACCGCGAGGCCGCCACCGACGACCACATCATGAAGCGGCAGGGGACCGTCGCCGTGCTGGACCTCGCCAACGAGATGGATGGCCTTCCGTCGTACTACTTCTCCGAGCGCCACTTCGAGGGCGCGGAGGGCATCAACGGCGACGCCATCGAGAAAAAGAAGTACAAGAAAGGCACCTGCTCGGCCTGCGCGTTCGCGTGTAAGCTCCCCACGAGGGACGAGGAGGCGGGCGTCGAAACCGAAGGCCCCGAGTTCGAAGTCACCATGGCGTTCGGGTCGAACTCCGGTGTCGACGATATCGTCGAGGTGATGAAGTCGAACGAACTGTGCGACCGCTACGGCCTCGACGCCATCTCGGCCGGCAACACCGTCGCGGCCTACCTCGCCAGCGAAGACGAGTTCGGCAACACCGACCTCATCCACGACCTCGTGGAGAAAATCGCGCTCCGGGAGGGCGTCGGCGACGACCTCGCCGAGGGCATCGCCCGCGTGCACGACGACCTCGGCGTGGAGAACTGGACGGTCAAGGGGATGGACTTCGCCGCCCACGAGGGGCGCGTCCTCCACGGACAGGGCCTGTCGTACGCCGTCGCCAACCGCGGTGCGGACCACATGTACGCGGTGTTCTACTCGCAGGAGTACCCGCTCGTCGGCAAGGACGACGCCTACCCGCCGGAGGGCTTCGAGGGCAAGCCCAAGCGCCTCATCGAGAAGGAAAACCAGATGGCGCTCAACGACAGCGGCATCGTCTGCAAGTTCTCGCGGGACTTCATGACCCCCGAGCGCTACGAGACGCTGTTCGGTGCCGACTTCGAGGACCTGCTGGCCGTCGGCGACCGCATCGTCACGCTCGAACGGCACTTCAACAACCAGCGCGGCTTCGACCGCGGCGACGACACGCTCCCGTACGCCGACGAGTTAGACGGGTTCGAGGCGGCGCTCGAAGCGTACTACGAGCGTCGCGGGTGGACTGACGACGGCGTCGTTCCGTCCGGAAACGTCCCGGCGTAACGCGTCCGACGAACGTTCCTCCCTTTTCATTTCTCACGTCTCGTCCCCGATTCTCACTCTTCGTTCGTTTCGCTCGCTTGGGTCTGATACAGTTCCGCGACGCCCTGTTCGAATCGCTCGGCGGCGCGTTCGAGCAGTTCCACCTGCGTCGCCCGCGTCTCCTCGTCGATGACGTAGGCGGGACCGCTCAGGTTCAGCGACCCGTAGACCTCGCCCCGTGGCGACTTCACGGCCTTCCCGATGGCCCAAAAGCCCTCGACCGCCTCGCCGCTGTTCTCGGCGTACCCCTGCTCGCGGACCGTCGCCAACTCCGCGAACAGTTCCCCTTCGGTCGTGATGGAGTCGTCCGTCGCCGCCGGCAGTCCCCAGCGGTCGATGATTTCCCGCACCCGCGTCTCCGGGTACTCGGCGATAATCGCCTTGCCCGAACACGTCGTGTGGACGTGAAACGGACTGCCGTCGATGAGAAAGCGCGGGGAGTTCGCGAACTCGAGGTCGCCGTACAACGAGACGATGCGGCCGTGTTCTTCGACCGCGAAGTCCGCGTCCATCGACGACTCGCTGTCGAGCCACGAGACGGTCTCTTGGGCGACCCGGTAGTAGTCCTTGCGCGTCCTGACGTAGTCACCGAGGTGGCAGAACTTCGCTCCCAGTTGGTACTCGTTGTCGATGTTCACGACGTAGCCGTACTCCGCGAGCGTTTTGAGGTGGGCGTGGACGGTGCTCTTCGCGAGGCCCGTCACCTCGACCAACTCGCCCATCGTCGCCCCCTCCAGTTCGAGGATGTGGTCGACGAGCGCCAGCGAGGCGGCGGTCGTCTTGAGCACGCCGGACGGGTCGTGTCTATTCATGGAGGGGAATCCACGGTCAGGGGTTAAAGATGTACCTCCGTTTGTGGGGCCAGCCGTGTCTACCAGCGACCGAGACATCGGTCCTGAACGCCCGGTCGTAAACGACCTGTGTCAGGCATTCGACGATTCGGTCTGTTCCGGAAAGCCGAACGTTTATATGCCCATTCTGAGATTGACAATAGTTAACACACGTCTCTGGAATACTTACGAACGATACAGATCGGAATTATCAGCTTTTCCGCGGGGTGACCGTCCCGTCTATATATACCTATTCGGAAGTTAGGAACGCCGAGTCTCCCGAGACGCGTGAGACTCGACTTCACGGGCGAGCGAAGACCTGAGACCGTCTCTCTCGTCGCGGCTTTCGGACGCGTGAACGTTTAAGTAAGGGTACGGACCGAACGATGCCATCGCACTACTGTCTACTCTTTGTGTCGACAGTCCTCGTCTCCGACCTCCGTTCTCGGTCGACTCACGGTGAAATCCCGCTCGCCCTCTCGTGACAACATTACTACATTCGCGTGGCCTCCCCGGAGGGTTACGTCTCCCATCGATGCGCTTTCCACCCATGTCCATTACAGACATAAATCTGTAAGTCTGGTGCTCCCAGCCATCCGTCACGAACTGTCTGTCCGGTCGGGTGGGAGCGGGTGGTGCCGCTACCGCGTCGCCTCGAACGCCGCCTGTGCCGCTTCGAGTACCTCGTCATGTGCGTGTCCGTTCGACGCGACGAGACCCGGCTGTCCCGGTCCCCAGTTGTTTCCGTGGAGGTCGGTTACCGTTCCGCCCGCGCGTTCGACCAGGTAAACTCCGGCCACGGTGTCCCAGGCGTTCGGCTGTTCGTCAAGCCCGACGACCGCGTCTATCGACCCGTCGGCGAGTCGCGAAAGCGTCAGTTGCGTCGTTCCGAGTTTCCGCATCTCGCCGAACGTGCCGAAGATGTCCCCCGCGAGTCGTTCGATTCCCGGTCGGTCACCGTCCTGATACCGGAGCGTCGAGGAGACGAGGAACGCGCTGGTGTTTGACTCGTCGTTGACGGAGATGGGTCGTCCGTTCCGCTCGACTCCGTCCTCCGTGGCGATGTAGGTATCTCCCGTCTCGGGGGAGACGTTCACCGCCGCAATCGGTGTCTGGTCTTTGACGACGGCGACGCTCGTCACCCACTCGCGGGCACCTCGGGTGTAGTTCTGCGTCCCGTCTATTGGGTCGATAATCCACGCGTACCCGGACTCGGGGACGGTCTTCAGTTCGTCTTCCTCCTCGCCGACGACCGCATCGCCGGGGAACCGCTCTCGAATCGTCGAGATGACCCGCCGTTGCGTCTCGCGGTCGACTTCCGTGACGAGGTCTATCGCGTCGCCTTTCTGCTCGATATCGAGTTCGGTTCTGAAACGCGCCGACGCGTGGTCGGCACCTCTCTCCGCGGCATCGATTGCGACTTCCGCGCGGGGGTCCGTGTCCATAGCGACTATGTACTACACGGTGAGAAAAAGCCTCGGACAGCGGTCAAGCCTTCGCGGTCTTTTGCCGAATACGCGATGGGAGTTAGCTGTCGGTTAGTTTCTCCCGGTGGGTGTACGCATTCTGAGGGTCACAACACGCCGACTCACGGTATCTCGACCGTTCTTCCTCTCAGAACGACTATCCGCGGTTCGATACGAGTACGGCACCCCTCAGAGCGGGGCTCTGCGCCCACTCGTGACCCTTTGTCCGAGGCCACGAGTTAGCGCGTGGTCGAAACCGGTCTCTGTAGCGCCTTATTCGCGACTCCACCATCTCTGAGATAACTCACCAAGCGAGCTCGTTGCTCGTGGGGGCGTGCCGATCGGTGCGGTCGAAGCATCCGATGCATTCTGTCTTCCTGCGAGTGTTGGAACTCTCGACGCAGCGGTCTCTTCAGCGCCTAAAATACCGATATTCGAATGAAATCTCTCCATTCTATTACGTGTACAATTGTGTAACGTTTACCTGTGTGTGACCGATAAAAATTCTCAGATAGCAAACGAGATGTGGCAACCAGTACCGCTAGTCGGGGGTCGATTTCAATTTCGCGTGAGTCGGCTAGAGGGGTCTCGAAGGAGAACAGAATCGATGGTAATCCGTCTGCTCACGTGCGTACTTCACCGACTGAACAGTCCGCGGTTGAATTCTCTCGACGGGCAAGCGGTTCTCACTGACGACTGCGGGAGACGAGGTTCACCGAGTGGTGACGGTGACGAATCCGTCGAACTCGAGGATGACTCGCTGCGTGGTGTCACCGAAGATGGCCTTACCTGCCGGCGATCGTTGACGTCCGGAGAGGAAGATGTGGTCGCACTCGTTTTCGACTGCCGCATCGAGTACTTCGGTGGCCTTGTCGCCGAGAGAACCGACCGCCCGGTACTCAACCTCGAAATCAGCGAGCACTTCGCGTCCGAGGTCTTGAGCGAACTTCATCGCCCCTTCTCGCGCGTCGTCGTGTGTGTAACTCCTCGAAGAGTTCAGGAGCGTCCCCATCGTCCCGCGTCGGACTTTGTACTCGTCTTCCGTCGTCACGTGGATGAGGACCATTTCGGCATCCATCTGTTCGGCCACCGAACCGGCTTCGCGGACGACCTTCTTCGAGGTTTCCGATGGGTCTACGACGGCTAGGACTCGTTCCATACCGCCTACACGTGGGCCGACTTTGAAGAAACTACGGGCAGCGACGCCGTAGATCCCCTCAGAGAACGTCATATTTCATTTAACTGCATACATAATCAAGCATTGGCACATAGTAACAATTATTAACTAATATGATTGATTCGAAGACGGATCATGACGGTTGAGTTCGTCCATAGTCCGCTACTTACGTTCGTAGTCGGGCTCATACTAGTTGTACTGTTCCTCGTCGTGTGGGACCTCCCCGCGTTCGTGGGGTTAGGACTCGCCGCGTTCTCCGTCGGCATCGTCAACTCGGTGTTCGTCTCGGACTTCGCGCTTGTCGATGCGGCGACGAGAACGGCAGCGGCGTTCGGAAACGGGATGGAAGGTATCGGTATCCCGATCCTCATGGCGGCAATCATCGGCAAGTCGATGCTCGAAAGCGGGTCCGCTCAACGTATCGTGCGGACGTTCCAATCGCTCGTCGGACGAGAGAACTCGGAATTTGCGCTGTGGGGAAGTAGTACGGTCCTCTCGATTCCGGTGTTCTTCGACAGCGTCCTGTTCCTTCTGGCGCCGCTCGCCCGATCGATGCGTGCGCGCCGCGGCAAGAACTACGCGTTGTACCTCATCGCCGTGGGCGCCGGCGGCTCTGCGGCGCACGTGTTCATTCCGCCGACTCCGGGGCCGCTGGCAGTCGCTAGTCAAGTGGGCGTCGACCTCGCCATGACGATGGCTGTCGGTGTGGCCGTCGCGATTCCCTCGGCGACGATGTCCGGGCTCGTCTTCGGCCATTGGGCCAACGCTCGGATGGAGATTCCGCTGCGAGACTCGATGGGGACGACGACCGAAGAACTCGAAGAACGGGCACAGCAGAGCAGTAGCTCGCTCCCGGGGACGTTCGAGGCCGCGCTCCCGATCGTCCTCGCGGTCGTGTTAGTGAGTTCGCTTACGATTCTCAACACGCTCGAACCGCTCTATCCGTCGCTCGCGGTTGTCAGACCGGGAATCGCGTTCGTCGGAGACAAGAACGTCGCCATGACGCTCGCTGGGCTTACAGCGGCGCTCACGTACCTCCGCTGGTCCGACCTCTCGCGTTCGCTGTGGGAAGACGAGCTTACTGAGGCACTCAAGAGCGGTGGGAACATCGCTGCAATCACCGCGATGGGTGGCGCGTTCGGTGCGCTGCTCGCCGCGTCGGGAATCGGCCCGTACATCGCCGATAGCCTCCGTGGTATCGGCATCGGACTGCTGGTGACCGCGTGGCTTATCGCCGCTATCGTCCGCATCGCACAGGGGTCCGCAACGGCCGCGATGCTGACGACTGCGGGTATCATGGCACCGCTGACGAGCCAGCTCAACGTCCACCCCGCGTACCTCGTTATGGCAATCGGCTCGGGCGGCATTATCTGTTCGTGGTACAACGACTCCGGCTTCTGGCTGATGAAGGAGATCGGCGGTCTGACGCAGATGGAGACGCTGAAAACGTGGACAGCGCTGACGACGATTATCTCGGTCACGGGAATCGCTTCGGTGCTCGTCTTCTCGGCTATCGTTCCGCTCGCGTGAATTTCGGCCGTCGAAACCGAGCGGCAAACGGAAGCGATGCACGCACCGAGACCACAACCGCGTAATCTTTTCGTGGCCGGTGGAGCGGTCCGGGCCGTCCGAGGAAGTGGCTGATTACTCCCGTTTTCCCGCCAGCGACGACGCGTCGTTCGTCACCAGCCACCTGCTGTACGTCGCCGGCGGTGACGCTGTGCTGTAGGGTCCGGTCGGTCACTCGCAGACCGAACAGCAGGCTGAACTGCAGTTGAGAGATGCAGCGAACGGTACGAGTTGAACGGTTGGGGATACCGACGCGACTGTTTGCTCTGCGACGTTCGGGTCGACTCTTGAATCCGGTTCGGTTCTCAGTGCCGAGTTTGCGACGTTTCCCCTGTCGTTACGGGTGGGAAAACGAGGACCGAGGACCGAGGCCCGAACGCTACTCCTGCGCGCCGGGGAGCCGTCGGTTCGCAAGCGCCATCGGGTCGTCGCTGTCGGGGTCGAACGGTCGAAGGACGACGCTGAACGTGGTCGATTCGACCGGGACCTGATACCGGTCGAGCGGGTCGGTCGGGGTTCCGCCGAGGCCGGTCACCCGATGGTCGAGATTGAGCCCGACGGACCCGCGTTCTTCCAGTTCGTACTGGTGTTCGGCCGCCGCGGGATTCGCCCACTGTTCGAGGCTGACGTTCGCGTCCTCGTCGACGTTGGCTTTGTGCACGTACTCGCTCTCCTCGATTTCGGAAACCGCCGGTTCAGCGAGTTCGCTCACGTCCAACGCCTCGTCGACCTCCTTGCGATCAACGGCCGAATCCGCTTGCGGGGAACCCCCGATCTTTGAGGGTGTCCAGGACCCCGTCGTTGTTCTTCAGCGAGCGATTGCGCCGACTCGTCCGCTGGACCGAGCCGTACTATCCGTGAACGGCTAGTCGTGGTGGATCCGCCCAAGCAGTACCCTACGAATCGGTCTTCAGTCGATCTTCTACTTGTGTGACTTGCTCATCGCTCAAATTATACTGGATGAATAATAATTGGGAAAAGGGCACTGTCTAGTTAAGCCAGTTTGAGGAACGAGCAGGTCGTTGAGTAGTTGGTCAAGGTGCTCGCAGACCTGTTCAGCGAGTGCTTTGCGACGGATTTAGAAGAAACTTGGGAGCGTGAGCGGACAGCGACGTTGACGAGACGCTTTGCGTCTCGTTCGCACACCAGAAACCAGAGGTTTCTGGGGACGTTGACGAGAGCAAAGCTCTCGTGCAGCCCATCAGAACGCGAAGCGTTCTGAGGACGCCCGTTAGGGCGTTCACTGTCCAGCTTCACGCGACCGGCTGTTCTCTCAGAGAGACAAAAGAAATTCTTCGATTGCTCGGCGTAGAACGGTCTCATCAAGCTGTTTGGCAGTGGGTACATCGGCTGGCTGACAGCGATCACAACCCGCCTGAGGCGAAGCCGAAGC
>NZ_JAMYJY010000094.1:0-14926 GCF_024136985.1 Haloferax sp. AB510 | reverse complement strand
CGAGCAGGCGGCGCTGCGCGCGGGTCCAGTCGTGGACCGTGACCGGCGGGAAGTCCGTGCCCCACGGCTCGCCGTCGGGGCCCTCGCTGGCCGGGCCGCTCGTGCCGTAACACGACCCCGGGACGTTCACGCAGATGACGTAGTAGTCGTTGGTGTCGAGCGCCTTACCCGGGCCGACGATGTCGCCCCACCACGCGCGGGCCTGCCCGGAGACGCCCGACTCGGTACCGTGACCGGCGACGTGCTGGCTCCCGGTGAGACCGTGACAGACGAGGACCGCGTTCTGCCCGTCGAACTCGCCGTAGGCCTCGTAGGCGACCTTCAGGTTGGGCAGTATCTCTCCCGACTCGAACTCGTGTTCGCCGATGTCGACGACGTCGGATTCGACCCGGCGACCGGGCGTGGTTCGCGTTCGGCTCATCGCTCCTCCGCGTCCTCGGCCGCCTGCTGACGCAGAGCGTGTTCGATTGCCTGGTCGAGGTCGGCGATGATGTCGTCGGCGTCCTCGATGCCGACAGACAGCCGGAGCATGTCGGGCGCGACGCCCGCGGCGCGCTGTTCGTCCATCGAGAGCTGAGCGTGCGTGGTCGATGCGGGGTGGATGAGAAGCGTCTTCGCGTCGCCGATGTTGGCGAGGAAGCTCACGAGGTCGACCGACTCGCAGACGGTCTTGGCGGCCCCGTAGGCCGCCTCGTCGTCCGCGCCGTCGAGGCCGAACGTGACCATGCCGGCGTAGCCGCCCTGTAGGTACTCGGTCGCAAGGTCGTGGGTTTCGTGGTCCTCGAAGCCGGGGTAGGTGACCCACGCAACGCCGTCGCGGTCGCGGAGGAACTCGGCGACTTGCCGGGCGTTCTCGCAGTGGGCGCGCATCCGGAGCGCGAGCGTCTCGACGCCCTGAAGCGTCTGCCACGCGTCGAACGGCGACTGGCAACTGCCGGTGCTCCTGACGGCGCGCTGGCGGACGGCCTCGGCGAAGGCGCGCTCGCCGAACCGCTCGACGAAGTCGACGCCGAAGGCGGGATTTTCGCCGGAGAGTTCGTCGTAGTCGGCCGCGTCCCACGGGAAGGTGCCGCCGTCGACGACGACGCCACCGACGGTCGTGCCGGAGCCGTGGAGCCACTTCGTCGTCGACTCCCAGACGATGTCCGCGCCGTGTTCGATGGGTCGGCAGAGCGCGGGCGTGGCGAACGTGTTGTCCACGACGAGCGGGACGCGGTGCTCGTGGGCGACCTCCGCGATGGCCTCGAAGTCGGGCGTCTTCAGCGAGGGGTTCGCCACCGTCTCGACGTGGACGAAGGCGGTGTCGTCGTCGATGGCTTCCTCGTAGGCGTCCACGTCGAGCGTCTCGACGGTCCGGGATTCGATGCCGCGTCTGACGGCGGTCTTCGAGAAGTACGAGGCCGTGCCGCCGTACATATCCTCCGAGAGGACGACGTTGTCGCCGACCGACGCGAGGACGGTCGTGAGCGCGTCGAGCGCGCCCATCCCGGAGGCGGTGGCGACCGCGTCGACGCCCGATTCGAGGGCGGCGAGGCGGCGTTCGAGGATGCGGGTCGTCGGGTTGGAGATGCGGGAGTAGACGTCGCCGTCGGCTTCGAGGGCGTACAGGTCCGCGGCGTGGTCCGCGTCGTCGAAGACGTACGACGTGGTCTGGTAGAGTGGCGGGGCGCGGGCCCCTGTCGCCGGGTCCGGGTCCTGTCCGGCGTGGAGGCCGAGCGTGCGGAAGCCTCGGTTCATGTATGAGGTGCATAATCTTCGACAGAGGAATAACCGTCAGTTACGGCAAGCGTTGCCCGTGGTTTGGGGTGAAAAGCGGCGGCCGGTTCGGAGGGGTCGGAGGAGACGAGACACGACGAGATGGTCCGTGCCGGAGGGGAACTTGCATACCTCGGCGGCGCGAGAGTCGGAGTAACCCATGAAGTGTCTCCGGGCTCACTTCGACGCCGACGAGAACCCGTTCGGGAGCCCGTACGACGTGTTCGCGGTCGACGGCCGCCACCCGTGCGGGGAGCTTCGCGACCTGCGGCTCCGTCCCGACGGAACCGTGGTCGAACTCTGCGTCCTCGAGGACGCACCGCCGGACATCGAGGCGCGGCTGGCCGACCACCCCGATATCGTCGATTTCGACGTGGGCGAGACGGCCGACGGCGGCGTCGTCTGCCACGTTCATCTCGTCCCCGACGACGACGTGCGACGGCTGCTCGAACTCGTGGACGAACACGACCTGCTTCTCGACACGCCGATTCGGCTCACCCGCGAGGGCGTCGTCGTCAACGTCCTCGGGAGCCACGCGCAGCTCACGGGCGCGGTCACGTCGCTCCCCGACTCGCTCACCGACGCGTTCTGCGTGGACGGCCTCTCGGACTACGAACCGGTTCGCGGCGGCGTCCGCGCGGACCTCACCGCCCGCCAGCGCGAAGTGCTCGACACCGCCGTCGAGCGCGGCTACTACGACATCCCGCGGCGGGTGTCGGTCGAGGAACTCGCCGCCGAACTCGACTGCTCGCAGAGCACCGCCTCGGAACACCTTCGAAAGGTCGAATCGCGCGTGATGAACCGCCTCGGGTGACCCCCGCCGTCGCGTCGCCGGCTTGGTGGGCCACTATATAAAGGGCCGGCCGGCATCGGCAGTAGCGCCATCCCGGTTCCGCCCGTAGTTTCAGCTATGTCAGAAGCGACGCAACCCGGTCGAGAACGACCGCCGAGTCCCCCGTCGAAACCCGTGGTCCACCACACTCTCCGGTACGCGGACGACCCGCTCGCGTTCGTCACCGAAGTCGCTCGCGAGTACGGTCCGGTCGCCGAGTACGACATCGGCGGCATCTCGTTTTACCAGCTGAGCGACCCCGAACTCGTCGAACACGTCCTCGTGCAGGAGAACCAGCGGTATATCAAAGGCGAGCTGTTTCAGGAATCGCTCGGGACGGTCCTCGGCGACGGCCTGCTCACGAGCGAAGGCGAGTTTTGGCGGCAGCAACGCCACCTGATGCAGCCGGCGTTCCTCCCGCAGATGCTGCAGCGCTACAGCGAGGTGATGGTCGACTATACGGAGCGAATGCTGTCGTCGTGGGAGGACGGCGAGACGCGCGACATCCACGAGGACATGATGAGCCTCACCGTCGAAATCGCCGCGAAGACGCTGTTCGACGTGGACATCCGCGAGGAGGAGTCCGCCGTCGGCGACGCCCTCGAAACCGTCATGGACTACTCGTCAACCTCGATGAAGCGACCGGTGGACGTTCCGCGGTGGGTCCCCACCCCGCGTAACCGCCGGTATCAGCAGGCGCTGGACGACCTCACCGAGGTCGTCGGCCGCATCGTGACGGAACACCGCGACGACGACCCCGACCCCGAGGCCAACGACGTCGTCTCGCTCCTGTTGACGTTCCGCGACGACGACGGCGAACCCCTGCCGGACGAGCAGATACGCGACGAACTCGTCACCATCCTCCTCGCCGGCCACGAGACCACCGCGCTGGCGCTCACCTACACGCTCCACCTCCTCGGGACGAACCCCGAACAGGCGGCGACGCTCCGCGAGGAACTCGACGCCGTCCTCGACAGCGATCGCCCCAGCTTCGGCGACCTCGACGACCTGACCTACACCGAGCAGGTCGTCAAGGAGGGGATGCGCGTCTACCCGCCGGTGTGGGAACTCATCCGCGAGGCCGCCGAACCCGACACGGTCGGCGGCTACCGCGTCGAACCCGGACAGACCGTCGCGGTCCAGCAGTGGGTCCTCCACCGCGACCCGCGGTTCTACGACGACCCCCTCGAATTCCGGCCGAGTCGGTGGACAAAGGCGTTCGAACGCGACCTTCCGAAGTACGCGTACTTCCCGTTCGGCGGCGGCCCGCGCCGGTGTATTGGTGACCGCTTCGCCATGCTCGAAGCGCGCCTCGCGCTGGCGACGATTGCCCAGTCATGGACGGTCGACCCGACTCACGACCTGTCGTTCGACCCCTCGATTACGCTCCGGCCCGAAGGGTCGGTCGAGATGGTCGTGAACCGCCGGTAAGCGCCGGTGGAAATCGCGGCGGCGGCGCGTAGTCTCACCCCGTTTTCACCCGCCGTCGTCGCCAACACGCTTATTCGCCGAGGCCGTGGACCGGTTCCATGGCCGGAGACTTCCTCCTCGTCGCCGCCGTCTTTCTCGCCGTCGGCCTCCCGGCGGCGGCGTTCCCCTACCGGGTGTCGAAGCTCGGCGAACAGGTCGACGCCATCGGGAGCAAGACATCCAAAGACGAGGTCGAACCCGCCGAGTGGAACGTGACGCTCACGCGGTTCGTCGGCGTCTTCATGTCCGCGCTCGGGGTCGCCTACCTGTTCGCATGACGCGGGTCGGCGAGGACCGTCGCCGCTGGTCGCACCGGCCCACACGCCGTCACCCCGGAGCGTTTACCCGCCGTCCGGTC
The DNA here is from genome assembly GCF_024136985.1 of Haloferax sp. AB510. Lineage (NCBI taxonomy): Archaea > Methanobacteriati > Methanobacteriota > Halobacteria > Halobacteriales > Haloferacaceae > Haloferax > Haloferax sp. AB510. The sequence goes on along the minus strand of NZ_JAMYJY010000094.1, from coordinate 10,511 downwards.
GACACCCGAACCAATGAGCGACGCCGACGTCGACGCCGAGTCGAACCCGTACCTCCGCGACCCGCCGACCGAGTTCGAACCCGCCGAGTCGCTCGCGCGCGAGGCGGCCGAGGAGCAGGCCGCGCTCCTCCGCGAGGCCGTCCGCGAGCACGACCACCGCTACTACGTCGAGGCCGACCCACTCGTCTCCGACGCGGCCTACGACGCGCTGTTCTCCCGCCTCGTGGCGCTCGAAGGCGCGTTCGACCTCGACACGACCAACAGCCCGACGAACCGCGTCGGCGGCGAGCCAATCGACGCGCTGGAGACGGTCGAACACGTCGCGCCCATGCTCTCTATCGACCAGAGCACCGAGGCCGACGACCTCCGGGAGTTCGACGAGCGCGTCCGCCGCGAAGTCGGCGAAGTCGACTACGTCTGCGAACCCAAGTTCGACGGCCTCTCGGTCGAAGTCGTCTACGAGGACGGTGAGTTCGTGCGCGCGGCCACCCGCGGCGACGGCCGACGCGGCGACGACGTGAGCGCACAGGTGAAGACGATTCCGACCGTGCCGCTGTCGCTCCGCGGCGATCACCCCGACCGACTCGCCGTCCGCGGCGAGATTTACATGCCGAAATCCGACTTCAGCGACCTCAACGCCCGGCGCGTCGAGGCCGGCGAGGACGCCTTCGCCAACCCCCGGAACGCGGCCGCCGGGACGCTCCGTAACCTCGACCCCTCGGTCGTCGCCGACCGCCCGCTCGCGGTGTTCTTCTACGACATCCTCGACGCGAGCGCGCGGCCCGACAGCCAGTGGGCCGCCCTCAACCGCCTACGCGAGTGGGGCCTCCGCGTCGCCGACAGAATCGAACGCGTCGAGGACGTGGCGGGAGCCATCGACTACCGGAACCGGATGCAGGCCGCCCGCGACGACCTCGACTACGAAATCGACGGGACGGTCATCAAGGTGGACTCGCGGGACGCCCGCGAGCGCTTGGGCGAAAAGAGCCGCTCGGTCCGCTGGGCGTTCGCCTACAAGTTCCCCGCGCGCCACGAGGTGACGACCGTCCGCGACATCGTCGTGCAGGTCGGACGGACGGGTCGGCTCACGCCGGTCGCCATCCTCGACCCGGTAGACGTGGGCGGCGTCACCGTCTCGCGGGCGACCCTCCACAACCCCGACGAGATAGCCGCCCTCGGCGTCGCGGTCGGCGACCGCGTCCGCGTCAAGCGCGCCGGCGACGTGATTCCGCAGGTGGTCGAAGTCACCGAAGACGGCGGCGGGAGCTACGAGTTCCCCGACGAGTGCCCGGTCTGTGGGAGCGCCGTGGACCGCGACGGCCCGCTGGCGTTCTGTTCGGGCGGGCTGTCGTGTCCGGCCCAGCGCGAGGCCTCTATCGGCCACTTCGCGGTCAAGGGCGCGATGGACATCGACGGCCTCGGCGAAGAGCGCGTCTCCCAACTCGTCGACGCCGGCCTCGTCGAGACGGTCGCCGACCTCTACGACCTGACGGCCGATGACCTCGCCGAGTTAGAAGGGTGGGGCGAGACGAGCGCCGAGAACCTCGTGGCCGCCGTCGAGAACTCGACGAATCCCGCTCTCGACTCGTTCCTCGTCGGCCTGAGCATCCCCGAGGTAGGCGAGGCGACCGCCCGCGGTCTCGCCCGCGAGTTCGGGTCAATCGAGGCGTTTCCCATCGAGGCCGACGCAGAGGACGGCGAGTTCGACGCGTTCGAAGAACGCCTGACGACGGTGCCCGACGTGGGCGAGACGGTGGCGCGTCGCGTCCGCGACTTCTTCGAGAACGAGGACAACCGCGCGGTGATTCGCGCGCTCCTCGACCGCGGTGTCGACCCCGAACCCGTCGAATCCGGCGGCGACGAACTCGACGGCCTGACGTTCGTCGTGACCGGGACGCTCGCCGCGAGCCGGGGCGACGTGAAGGACCTCGTCGAATCGCACGGTGGCAGCGTCACGGGCTCCGTTTCGGGCAACACCGACTACCTCGTCGTCGGCGAGAACCCCGGCCAGTCGAAGCGCGACGACGCGGAGGCGAACGACGTGCCGACGCTCACGGAAACCGAGTTCGAGGAACTGCTCGCGGAGCGCGGCGTGGCGTATCCGCCGGAATAGAACAGTCGGAGGTCGGCGTCGCCGAGGCGGGCGCGCCCACCTCAGGAGTCAGTAGTTCCGCCTCAGAGGTCCGTCTTCTCGAACGCCCGGTAGCCGAGCAGCGGCGGGACGACGATCCACGCGAGGAGGATGGCGAGGATGAACGGCCCGGTGAAGTAGAACGGAAGCGACTCCGCGAACGTCGACTCGATGGCGAACCGCTCGGCGAGGCCGGCCTTGAACAGGCGGGCGGCGACGGCGGGGCCGTACAGTTCCGCGACCAGCGTCTCGTAGGCCCGAAGCGGGTTCAGGTACTTAATGAAAAGACGCATCTGGACGATTTGCGGCGCGGTCAGCGCGGTGAGACCGAGCTGTTCGATGACCCAGTTGACGAGCCGCGGGACGCCCGTAGCGACCGTCGACCAGAGGACGGCGAAAATGAAGTACAGCCCGACGGTGCCGAACATCGCCTGTCGCTGGGAGGCCGACGTCGCCGAGAGCCAGACGCCGATGGAGACGAACGCCGTGGCGAGGAGTCCCGAGAGGGCCACCTGCCCCGCGTAGGAGACGAACATGACCTGCCCGCCGGTGAACAGCATCGCGAAGAGGGCGACGATGAAGCCGACGAGCATCGAGATGATGACGACGAGCGTGCGGCCGACGAGCTTTCCGAACACCACGTCGCGCCGGGAGTTCGGCAGCGACAGCAGGAGCTTGATGGTCCCCGACTCGCGCTCGTCGATGAGCGAGCCGTGGGCCGTCACGAGCGCGATGAGCGCGAGGACGAACCCGAGCATGCCCGCGTAGGAGAAGTTGAACAGCCCGCCCGGTGCGGTGGTGAGGCCGAACAGCGTCTCGGAGTTCGCGCCCGCACCGGAGAGCAAGACGCCGTAGAACAGCGCCGCCGACCCGCCGATGAGGAGGGCGAAAAACAGCGTCAGGCCGAGGAGCCACCGCGACCGGAGGGCGTCGCGGAAGTCCTTGCGCGCGACCGATTCGAGCGTCATGCTGTCACCTCCGGTTCGTCGGCCGAGTCGTCGCCCTCGGTGTACGCGAGGAAGATATCCTCCAGCGACGCGGAGTCGGTCTCGAAGTCGGCGACGGTCGCGCCGCCGGCCTCGACGGCCTCGATGACGCGCGATTTGGCGTCGTCGGTACAGCCCACGACGAGGCGGTCGCCGTCGGTCTCGACCGACGAGACGCCGTCGAGGGCGCGGACAGCGTCGAGGTCGGCGTCGCCGTCGACGTCGATTCGGAGAACCGAGTCGGTCTCGATTCGGCTACGGAGTCCTCGGATACTGTCCTCGGCGATGAGTCGGCCGTCGCGCATGATTCCGACGCGGTCGCAGACCGCTTCGACCTGTCCGAGCACGTGGCTGGAGAAGAACACCGTCGCGCCGCGGTCGGCCTCGGTGCGGACGATATCGCGCATCTCGCGCGCGCCGGCGGGGTCGAGACCGGAGGAGGGCTCGTCGAGGACGAGGAGGTCTGGACTCCCGGTGAGCGCCATCGCGAGCGCGAGGCGCTGGGACATCCCCTTGGAGTAGCCGCCGGCGCGGCGGTCCGCCTCGTCGGGGTCGAGGCCGACGCGGGAGAGCAGTTCGTCGGGGTCGTCGTCGGCTTCCTTCGACTCGATGGCGAACTCGACGTGTTCGCGCCCGGTGAGTCGGTCGTACACGTCGTACCCCTCGGGGAGCACGCCGGTCCGACGCCGGACGGCCACGCTCTCGGCCTGTGCGTCGTGTCCGAGCACGCGGACGGACCCGCTCGTCGGGCGCACGAAGTCGAGGAGCATGTTGATTGTCGTCGATTTTCCGGCACCGTTGGGACCGAGGAACCCGAACACCTCTCCCTCCGCGACGGAGAACGAGAGGTTGTCGACGGCGGTGACGGCGTCGGCATCGGACGACGGGAGGAGAGAATCGAACAGTCCCTCGTCGTCCTCAAACCGTTTCGTCACTCCGTTCAGTTCGATGGCGGCCATGGGCGGGCCTGCGTCGCACTGGGTTAAAGGGTTTTAGGTGCAAAAATCACGGGCGATAACATTCCCGCGCAAAGCGGGGAGTCAGACGGAGGAGTCACATCGTCGTAGTCGTTCGATTCGGTCGGTATCGACGATCGGTGTCGACGGCCGACGGGGCCGCTTCAGACCTCTTCGTCGGGGTCGTGGGAGTCGGCCATCTTCGTCGCTTCCGCCGCGTACCGCTCGCGCAGGTCGTCGTCGTCCACGGGTTCGAGGTTCTCGGTCGGCGCGTCGATGGCGGCGGTGACGGTCATCCGACGCTGGTGCATCACGGCCGCGGCGAGCTCCTTCCGGAGTTCGTACTCGCCGTCGGGCGTCGCGTAGATGAGGATGATGAGGTCTCGGTCGTCGTAGGACCGCTCGACCAACCAGAGTCGCGTCGTGTCGTCGCTCATGGCCCGTGGTTCGGACGGGGTTCCCTTACGCGTGCCGGCATCGACGCCGACCGTTCGGAACCCGGCTCAGGAGCGATTGCCCGTCAGTTCCTCGACTTCCATGGCGAGCGCCGACAGCGCCTGCGTGCTCTCGTCGGTCGCGCTGACGATGCTGTCGACCGCGCCCTCGGTCTCGACGGTCCGGTCGCGCACGTCCTCGATGGTCGCGGTCAGTTCCTCGACCGCCTCGGCCTGCTCGTCGGTCGCGCGGGAGACCTCCGCGACGCCGTCTGCGGCGGTGTCGATGGAGGTGGCGATTTCCTCGAACGCCGCCAGCATCTCGGAGATACGGTCGTCGGCGTGCTCGATGCGGTCGTTCGACTCCGTCGCCGCGTGGACCGCCTCGCCGGTCTGCGACTGGATGTCCTCTATCTGCGCGGTGATGTCCTCGGTGTGCTGGCGCGTCTCGTCGGCGAGCGACTTGACCTCCTCTGCGACGACGGCGAAGCCCTCGCCGGCCTCGCCCGCGCGGGCGGCCTCGATGTTCGCGTTGAGCGCGAGCAGGTTCGTCTGTTCGGCCACCTCGGAGATAACCTCCACGACCGCCTCAATGTCGTCCATGCGGCCGCCGAGTTCGGTCACGCGGTCGACGAGTTCGTCGCCCATCGTGACGACGCTCTCGTACGACCTCTCGCGCCTCGCTGTTGGCCTCGCGGCCCTCGGCGGTCGCCTGCCGCGCCTCCGTGGCCGCCGCGTCGACCTCGTCGGCGGTCGCGGCGACCTCCTCCATCGTCGCGCTGAACTGCTGCATCTGGGTCGCGCCCTCGTCGAGGAGGTCGCGCTGTTCCTCGACGTTATCGACGATGGCGTCGGCCGCCGAGGCGGCCCGCGTGACCGCCGCGGTCGCCGTCTCCGTCTCGTCTTCGACGTTCGACGCCAGCGTCGAGAGATTCCGCGCCGTCTCGTTGACCGCGTCGACGACGAGGTAGAGTTGGTCGTCGACGGCCCCGCTTTCGTCGATCGTCGCCCGCGCGCCCAGATTGCCCCGACTCAACTGGGTCAGCGTCGACTCGACCTCGGAGACGAGCGCGGCGACCTCGCGGTGGCGCTCGACTTCAGTCGTCCGGTTGCGGACGGTCTGGAGGACGCCGACGAGGTCGTCACCCTCGTAGAGCGGCATCGCCGTGTGCCGGACGTGGCAGTCGTCGCCGTTCACGTCCGCAAACGTCTCCTCCGCGGCGTAGAGCAGGCGGTCGGAGTCGTCGAGTTCCACGCCGTCGAGTGTCGCCGCGTCGCGGGGGTTGTCGAGGACCTGCCCCGCGAGCACGCTAGCCGCGGAGTCGCCGTAGAAGGCATCACCGAGGTCGCGGCGGCCGAGGGCGGCGTCCGCGGACGTGCCGGTCAACGACTCGACGCCGGCGTTCCACGCCGCGATGCGACCCTGCTCGTCGAGGACGAACGCCGGGAGGCCGACGCCGTCGAGCAGTACGTCGTCGTCGACGTTCAGGTCCGGCGCGTCGGTGGCGGAACCGGCGACGATTCCGCCGTCTGGTAACGGAGTCTCCTCACCGAACCACGAACGGACGCGTGAGAGTATACCAAGTGACATTAGAGGCCACGTTTTAGAGCATCACAGGAGTATCTTTCGAGCAGATTATCAATTTAGATAACTCCATGGCGGATGGGATGGCCGAGTCGGCCGCCCCGCTCGACGCGTCAGCCTCAAGCCCTTCGCGCGGTAAGCCACCTCAGATGGACCCTGCCGCGGTCAGCGAACGAGCCAGCGCGCTTCCGTCGGACCCCGGCGTGTACCAGTTCGTCGCCGGCGACGCGGTGCTGTACGTCGGGAAGGCGGTCGATATCCGCGCCCGCGTCCGGTCGTACGCAGACCCTCGCTCGGAGCGCATCTCCCGGATGGTCGACCGCGCGGAGCACATCGACTTCGCCGTTACCGACACCGAGACGCAGGCGCTCCTCCTCGAAGCCAACCTCATCAAGCGCCACCAACCGCGCTACAACGTCCGCCTGAAAGACGACAAGTCCTACCCGCTCGTCCAACTGACGGCCCACGCGGTCCCGCGCATCGAAGTCACCCGCGACCCCGAGGACTCCGCGACCGTCTTCGGGCCGTACACCGACAAGGGCCGCGTCGAGACGGTTGTGAAGGCCATCCGCGAGACCTACGGCCTCCGCGGCTGTTCGGACCACAAGTATTCGAACCGCTCGCGGCCGTGTCTCGACTACGAGATGGGCCTCTGTACGGCCCCCTGTACCGGCGAGATATCGGAACGAGACTACCGCGAGGACGTTGAATCGGCAGTTCGCTTTTTCGAGGGCGAGACGGGCGTCCTCGCCGACCCGCTCCGCCGGGAGATGGAAGCCGCCTCACAGGACGCGGAGTTCGAACGCGCCGCCAACCTCCGCGACCGACTGGAGGTCGTCGAGTCGTTTCACGGCGCGGGTGAGGACGCCGTCTCGTCGCAGTCCGACGAGCGCGCCATCGACGTGCTCGGCGTCTCGCTCCGCGGCGACTCGGCGACCGTCGCCCGGCTCCACGCCGAGCGCGGCCAACTGGTCGACCGGACCCGCCACCACCTCGACGCCCCGGAGGGCGAAGACCGCACGGCCGCCGTCCTCTCGGCGTTCCTCGCGCAGTTCTACGCCGAGCGCGAACTCCCCGACGCGGTCGTCCTCTCGGAGCATCCCGACGACGAGGACGTGGTCGCGTGGCTCGAATCGGAGGGTGTGGGCGTCCGCGTCCCCGGCGCGGGCCGCGAGGCGAAACTGGTCGAACTCGCCCTGAAGAACGCCCGCCGGCGCGCCGGCCGCGACGACGGACTCGCCACGCTCGCCCGCGAACTCGACCTCGACGTGCGCCGCGTCTCCCGTATTGAGGGCTTCGACGTGAGCCACGCACAGGGCAAGGCCGTGGTCGGCAGCGACGTGTGCTTCGTCGACGGGAGCGCCGAAACGTCGGACTACCGCCGGCGGCGACTCCCCGAGCGCAACGACGACTACGCGAACATGCGCGAACTCGTCCGCTGGCGGGCGACCCGCGCGCTGGAGGGCCGCGACGACCGCCCGGACCCCGATTTACTCCTCATCGACGGCGGCAAGGGGCAGTTGAACGCCGCGCTCGACGCCCTCGACGAGACCGGCTGGGACGTGCCCGCCGTCGGCATCGCCAAGGACCGCGAACTGGTCGTCACGCCCGACCGGACGTTCGACTGGCCGGACGACGCGCCGTACCTGCACGTCCTCCAGCGCGTCCGCGACGAGGCCCACCGCTTCGCCGTCCAGTACCACCAGACGCTCCGCGACGAGGTGAAGACCGTCCTCGACGACGTGCCCGGCGTGGGTCCGAAGACCCGCCGGGCGCTCCTCACGCGGTTCGGGAGCGTCGAGGGGGTTCGCGAGGCGTCCGTGGAGGACCTGACCGACGTGCCCGGCGTCGGCGAGAAGACGGCCGCGGAGCTGAAGCGGCGGCTCTGAAACGAGGGGCTACGCCTCGAACACTGGCGAACGAAACACGAGCGCCGCGGCGACGAAGACCCACGGAACGACAGTGACGACGCCGACGGCGGTCGGACCGAGTAACGATGGCGCACCGGTCGTCGCGAAGACGACCCCGAGGCTCCCGAAGGCGTTGAACATGCCGTGACCGAGCGCCGCGGGCCACACCGAGTCGGCGCGGAGCGCGACCCACGCGAGGAACACCCCGACCATCGTCGTCATCCAGACCATCGCCAGAAAGCCGGTCCACGGCGCGCCGGGGTAGTCGAATCCGTAGTTGTAGCCGAGCGCGATGAGTGGCCAGTGCCACGCGCCCCAGACGACGCCCAGAAGGAGGATCGCCCGGCGGGGACCGAGCGGGAGGAGCTTCTGCAGGAGGTACCCCCGCCAGCCGAACTCCTCGCCGAAGGCGAAGGCGGTGTTCACCGTCGCACCGAGGACGAGCGCCTGTACGACCTGTGCGACCAAGACGAGTTCGAACGACGTGCCCGCCGGGAGAACTCCGCGGAGCGCCGTCGCGTCGGGGTCGAAGTACGCCGGAAAGAGCGCGAAGAACAGCGCCGCACCGACGGCGATGAACAGACCGGGGACGAGCCACGCGAGGAGGTAGGTTCCGACGTTCAACCGAACCGCAGGGCGAATCTGCAGGTCGGCCCATCCCTCCCCGGTGACGAGTCGGGTGACGACGTTCGCGACCGACGGCGAGAACATGTAGAACGTGCTGACGAGCACGAGCCACAGCGGGAGTCCGAGGGCGACCGGCGGCGAATTCGTCAAGCCGCCGGTGAGAGACACGGCCAGCGCGGTCGCGCCCGCGAGGCCGAAGGCGACGAGGAGAAAGATGGAGACGCGACGGGGCTCAAACGACTCGGCGCGCGCGTTCGGTTCCGTCCGACCGTCCCCAACTGTAGACATACGAGAACTATCGACCGGCGACGAGATAACGGTTGACGCCGCGGAGACACGCGTGTCGGCGGGGAAGCCGCGGCGACCGCAAAAAGTCGGTGTGTTACGAGCCGAAGCGGCTTACGCGATTTTGTTGTACTGGTCGCGGAGCTTCTCGGCCGCGTCGTCCATGAGGTCGGCCTCGTAGTCGTCGAGGTCCCACTCGACGACCTCCTCGATGCCGTTCGAGCCGAGTTTGACGGGGACGCCGAAAGCGGTGTCCTCGTAGCCGAACTCGCCGTCGAGAACGAGCGAACCGGGGAGCACTTCGCCGGTGTCGTGCAGGACGGCCTCGACCATGTGGGCGACGCCGGTCGCCGGGCCCCACTGGGTCGCGCCCTTGCGCTCGATGACGTCCATGGCGGACTCTTGGAGATCGCCGAGAATCTCTTCTTTCTCGTCGCCGGAGAACTCGGGATCGTTGCCGTCGACGCGGACCTTCGAGAAGACGGGCACCTGCGCGTCGCCGTGCTCGCCGAGGATGGTCGCGTCAACGTTCTTGACCGGCACGTCGAAGCGCTGGCTCAGGACGTAGCGGAAGCGGGCGGAGTCGAGGCGGCCGCCGAAGCCGATGACTTTGTGGCGGTCACGGTCGCCCGTCTCGTAGAGGTGGCGGTTGAGCAGGTCGACGGGGTTCGACGTGGTGATGGAGACGAAGTCGTCGTTGTGCTCCGCGAGCGAGGAGCCGATGTCGTCCATGATGGGGGCGTTGTCGCCCGCGAGGTCGATGCGGGTCTGTCCCGGCTGCCGCGGGATGCCCGCCGTGATGACGACCACGTCGGAGCCGGCGGTGTCCTCGTAGCCGCCCTGCGTCACGACCGTGTTGGAGTCGTACGCGATGCCGTGGTTCGTGTCCGCCGCCTGTCCGACCGTCTTGTCTTCCATCTTCGGGATGTCGACGAACACGAGTTCGTCACAGACATCGCGAAGCGCGAGGTTGTACCCAGCCGCGGCGCCGACCGTCCCGGCCGCACCAATCACGCTAACTTTCGTCATACCACATTAACCAGGCTGTGGATTCCGAGTAAACGTTTCGAAACGGGCACCGAAGCGCCGTCTGTCGATTATCTGTTCGTCAGTCGTCGAATTTCGACCGACAGCGGCGGGGTGTCGTCGGCCGTGAGAGCCGGTGAAACCGCCGGTGACGGAACCACCCGAACGACGCCGTGGGGTTTTTCGACACACGTCGCGTCCACACGCACATGAGCGACTTCGACAAGGAAGCAGAGCGGCAGCGACTTCGGGAGAAGTACGAGCGAGACGAGAAGAAGCGCCGTTCGACCCAGCGCATGAGCGAGTTGCTCCTCAAGGGCGCGACGATGACGAACAAGCACTGCGACAACTGCGGCGACCCGCTGTTCCGCTACGAGGGGCAGGTGTTCTGTCCGACCTGTCAGGGCGAAGGGCAGGCCGCGGCGAGCGCGGACCAAGACGCCGAGCAGGCAGCCGAGGCGGCCGTCGAAGCCGACGCGGCCGAGGGTGCGGTCGAGGCCTCGTCTGGTGGGGCAACCGAGTCCGTAGAGAGCGCCGAGGCGACGACCGGCGCTGCGGCCGTCAACGCCGA